>JAILPF010000567.1 GCA_024699575.1 Acetatifactor sp.
ACTGTTTCGTTTGCAGGGATTCCTCGGCACTTCCGATTGCAACAACTCCGATAACCGTCAAAGTAATTACCATAAATATTAATTTAAAATCGTAATCTCGAATACGAAATCTTCTGAACATATTTCTTCCTCTGCTGTCTAACGTTTTACAACGACTGTTTGTGCAAATCCAGAATAGGAATATTGGCATACAGGATTGGTGTCTTTTTACCCTGTGTTCCCTTGCTCGCCTTTGTATTTATCTGAATGTCCATATTCTGTGCATCTATTTTCATGTACTTTGATATCACTTTACCAATGTCAGCCTTAATCAGTTCCATCATTTCAGGAGAACAGTTTACACGGTCAGATATCAAAAGTATTTTCAATCTGTCTTTTGCCACCTGATAGGAACGTTTTCTGCCAAAGAGATGTCTCCATAATCTAATCATATCAAGTCCTCCTACGCCCTATGTAATATACCTGTGACTTTTGTCCAGAAAGAGATGCTCCTCTCAAAATTCAAAAAAGGAATGTCTTTTCCTAAAAGTCTATGTACAACATTAGCATAGGCTGTTCCGGCCGGGCAATCCGTACCAACCAAAGGCTCTCCCTGATTTGTCGCAATTACGACATTTTCATCATCCGGGATAACCCCGATTAATGGAACTGCCAAAATATCTACAACATCTGATGCAGACATCATATCCCCACGGCGAACCAATTCTCCCCTAAGGCGATTGATGATTAAATCAATCTGTTTAAAGCCTGCCGCCTCAAGAAGCCCAATGATACGGTCCGCGTCTCGAATTGCTGATACTTCGGGCGTTGTAACAACAAGTGCCCGATTCGCACCTGCAATTGCATTTTGAAATCCCTGCTCAATACCCGCCGGGCAATCCAAAATAATATAATCAAACTCTTCCTTTAAGCGTTCAATTAATTTTACCATCTGCTGAGGTGTAACCGCAGACTTGTCCCTCGTCTGTGCCGAGGGTAAAAGATATAACCCCGGATGTCTTTTATCCCTGATAAGAGCCTGTGTTACCCGGCAATTACCTTCTATAACATCCACCAGATTATAAACAATTCTATTCTCCAGACCCATTACAACATCCAGGTTACGCAATCCGATATCGGTATCTATCAAACATACTTTTTTACCCAGCTTTGCAAGACCTGTTCCAACGTTTGCAGATGTGGTGGTTTTTCCCACACCGCCTTTTCCTGATGTGACGACAATTACTTCGGATTCCTTCTGTTCCATCCTAAACCTCCTGATTTTTTGTCGTCCTCCGGATAAATAATTATGAAAGATTATCCAGCAATTCTTTTGTAAGCGGTTCAAACACAATTCGTTGGTTTTTTAGAAAAGCTATCTTCGGCTGTATCTTTGGGCGAATTCCCCACTTTGACTGTTTATCTGTATGTTTATATTTGAAATCGCCGATTTTAATTCTTTCCGGCTCCATTTCAAGCGCCACAATAAATGCATCTTCTCTGCCGCTTCCACCCGCATATGCCTCACCGTAAAGTCCGCCGAGCACGATAATATTACGGGAGGAAATCACAGCACTTCCCGGATAAACATCCCCCAGGATAACAATACTGTTTTCTGTCTCCAGTACTTCTCTGTTCTTTAAAGTACCCTTATAAAACTGTCCTTCATCACCTGACTGCAATTTGGACTCAACCTGTTGTAAAGCTTTCAGAAAATGTTTATCTTTTTCCTCATCATGTTCAACAATACATATGATGTTCACATCACAGCTGGTGCGTATTGCATCTAAGAGACGTAATTCCTCCATATCGGATAATTTTTTCCCTTCGATAGAAAGCGCCATATTTGACTTCCCAAAAAAATTCCTCGCCTCTGTAAATTTATATCGAACTTCTTCAACAAGTTCATCAAACGGTACATCCTCATTAATCAACAGAGTAATCCCATTTGGAAAACTTTTTAAAACAACAGCATCCTTCATTTTTTCGTCTACCTCGCAACTTTTACATTTCATTGGAAACACCGCCATCCGGTGCGTCTGCCACTCCATTGATTAAGTCTTCTTCCTCAACAAGTCCATAATAATATTTGATAATATCTCTGGTAAACTGAGCAGCGTAATCAGAAGAATAACCAAATGGGATACGAGTGGCAATGGCAATCTCCGGCGACTCATAAGGCGCATAACAGATAAACAGCGCATGGTTAGGTCTTGATTTTGTCTGCTCAGCAGTACCTGTTTTACCCGCTACATTCACAGCAAGATCACTATAATAGCTTTTATTCTGCACCACCTGGCGCATTCCAAGATGAAATGCATTCCAGTATTCAGCGGGGATGTCAATAACATTTCGCACCTTTGGCTCAAAGGTTTTTAGCACATTACCATTAGCATCCGCAATCTTATCCAATAAGGTTAAATCATAACAGGTTCCACTGTTTGCAATCGTAGCAGCATATCTTGCAAGCCCAACTGTTGTATAACTGTTCGTACCCTGACCAATCGCAGAACGAACCGGATCGGAGTTTGACACATCCGGAGTTTCCTCACCGATTTCCACACCGGATTTTTCCGTCAGGCCATACATTTCAGCATATTTCGCAAGAGCTTCCAGACCGGCTTCCTCATTATAGCTTCCTGCGGTTGTCGCAAGTTTATAACCGACATCATAGAAAAAATAGTTACAGGAATCTCTGATTGCAGATGTAACGTTCTCAAATCCATGTCCCGATACCTTCCAGCATCTTGGGGACGGGACAATGGAAGTAAAGGTTCCTGTACAATTTGTATGGCCGTTCAGCGTAATTACATTTTCAAGCAAGCCTGCCGACGCCGATACAATCTTAAAAGTGGAACCGGGTGCCGCTTTATATTGTGTTGCAAAATTATACTGCGGATTAGACTTATCCGCATTCAATTTTGCATAGTATTCGGCATCAATTGAATTCGCCATCTTGTTATTGTCATAACCGGGATAAGATACTAAAGCAAGCACATCCCCGGTATTGACATCTGTCACCACAACGGAAGCATTACAGGGATCCAATGCAAGCTGCGCAGCTGTAATATCCAGATTTTGAATACGATTCATCATAAACTGATATGCAGTAATTCCGCCGGAATAGAGAGCCTCAACATCTTCCGGGGGAATATCCACTTCATTCTGTTCACACAAAATTGTGCAAATCTGCTTGCCGTTTATCACATCATTTAAAAGCATATATTTATAAAATCTCTTCTGGAATTCCGTATTTTTTTCTATTACATTGATGATAACATCCGCGAGCTTATTATAAATTTCCGTAGAGTCGGAATATTTTTCATTTAATTCAAGTTTACTTACATCAATCCAGTTCTGCGCAATACAATACTGAAGATATTCGCCCAGACTGATTACTTCATCTGTAGCCCATGCCTTCTGTGTAGCGTCATTAGCATCAACCGCATCGGAGATAATAATACCGTTCTTGTTTAACAATGTGACAATATTACTCTGATATACCTGATACTCTTTTTTCAGCTTGTTATATGGTGTAAATCCTTCCTGCAGTTCATAACGAAGCTTATCATATACTTCCTGC
>JAILPF010000143.1 GCA_024699575.1 Acetatifactor sp.
TACCATTATCCTTTGGCTGCATCCAGGTTATTTTCAATGCATTATCTCCGTCCGGGTAACGCAACACTGTATCCTCATTCACTGCATCCGGAGCAGCATAATCTGTAGCAGTCACACTTTTCAATTCTTCCGATTCATTGAATCCAACCTTAACTGCAGATAATGAGATATCTCCATTTCCATACCGAGTACCCGGAACTAACTGATAAGTCAGAGCAGAAGGATTCACGAAACTGCTTCCACCATAGGCAGGTTTAGAGGAGATTACCTGTCCGTCAGTATATCCACAGGTCAGTGCCGTAAAGGAATAAGAATAATAAAGATTACTTACACTTAAGCCCATCCATGCATTATCGGTTGTCGAAACTTCATTGACATACACATAAATACCACTCACGTTTTCTGGAATACTCATATTGATTAGCATGGAAGAATAATATTGACTAGGCGCTCCATCCCCATGGGGGCAATTCGTATTCGGGTCAACATACCATTCGGTTTGACTCATGCTCCATCCGCTTCCGCTTTGCGCATAATCAAAATAGGTGCGGTTTCTCTCCTCTACTGCTCCTGCTCTGCATACCCAGTTTCCTTCATTCACTCCAATTCTTTTACTGACAAGAGGAAGTCTTGGATTCGAATAAGGGGTATAATATCCCATCCCGCCTCCTCCGCCGAAATCCTGATTCAATAGTAACGCACCCGTATTAGCATAAACCCTTACATTTAAGGTGGTGGGTCTTCTCCACCCACCCTGGATTTCGTCCACGATTACATTGAAAGACAGGTTTCCGGAGTATGGGGTAGCCAGATAATTGCTCCCATTTCCAACTATGAGTCCGTGGGATGGAGATGGATTATCCCCGCCGGTATGTCCGCTTACCCAGGCACTGTTTCCGGTGTACCCCACACTGTTCGTGTGCAATCCGGACCACCAGAACTGCCCCGACTGGTTTGCGGAAGAGTACATGTATGCAGAAGCAGCATTCGCTCCGGATGCTGTCGTATAACAATTCGCTGAGTGGAAGTGCTGAATATACTCTCCTGCATTACCACCCATATATCCGCCACCACCTCCGGCATAACCGTCTGCACCGGTGGATATCCTGTCTGCTCTCAGGCTGGTAGCCTGTCCTCCCGGATACCCTCCGGCAACGGATGTGGCTCCGCCTCCTCCTCCGGCAGCGATTAACCAGCCTTGCTGCTGTGAGTACACTGCAGAAGCTCCACCACCGCATCCGTACACCTGACCGGCGCCGCCATAAAAATATCCTACACGTTTCTGCGCTCCGGGAAAAATTGTAAGTACATCCCCTTTTCGCAGATAAAATTTACCACTTGCGTAACCGCCAGGACCGCCCTGATAAGCTCCGTAATTTCCTCCCTGCGCTCCATAGCCTGATATCACATAAATACCGGTATATGGCACTACATATGTACTGGCAGTTCCGGAATATCCGTAAGTGGCATTAATGCTATCATGGATTCCAAAATCTGCCTGTGCGTTGATTCTCGTCCAATTGATTCCATCCCGGCTCTGATACAGCATATATGTTTTTGCGCGCCCATCCTGCTGGCTCCAGCTTAAATCAACAGCACCCTTACCATTATTCGCTGTATAATTATCTGTTGATGTCAGTGTCAAGCTTACCCACTGTGCATAGAGTGTTGTGTCCTGTATAGGTGTAATCTTGTCTCCAGGCATCCCTGCAGGCTTGGTAAATGCTGCATCATAAAACCATCCACCAAAGGAATAATTTGCCCTGGTAATCTCCGGCAACGTAATCGGATCCGGCTCATAGGTTGCTTGGATGGTGTCGATGTTGCCATCTTTAGTGGAAGTGAAAGTATACGCGGTTAATCCTGCTTTGAGTCCAAAAGTTCCATCAAATGGTTGAATCAAAGTCCAATCGTTGAAATGTTTTGTGCTCCTAAAATCATTAATCCCTGTTCCACCATTTTCTACAAAAGATATTAAATATCCTATAGGAGCAACTACATCTTTTTTACTGATATTATAAAAAGATGAGTAGCTCTGCTTAATCTCCGTTCTCGCTGCACTGCCTTTGTACGTACCCCCATTCGGATCAATGACCAAGGTACTCTCACATTTACGCCATTGAGCATAGAGTTTAATACATGCAGCATCTTTATCTACGTTTAAGTCTTTCGTGGTAAGATTAAGTATTTCCTGTTCATCAGAATAGTTCTTCCCGGTTCCATCCGGCTTCGTATTCCATCCGGTAAATACATATCCAATTCTGCTGTACGCATTTTTCGTAAGTCTGGTGGAAGCTTCCACCGTTTCCCCTTCATATGTTTTTTCATTGTTATACATATGATAAGAGGCATCCATGTAGCCCCCAACTTGTTCAGCATTGGCATCATAAACAACTTGATACATGTTCCAGGAAATCTGTTTACATTTATGTGCAGCAAAATTTGCTCCCTGCTCCAAAGTATTGCAATGAGGGCAAAGGTAGTAATACCACAATCCGGTTTCCAACTCTAAGTAAGAAATAGACTGTGCTGCTTCTTTGCTCATATAAATAAACATTGGGGATATTAATTCACCGCAATCCGCACAATATGCCATCCAGCCGCTATAATGATACTGAAAGCATCTATATGTGTTATAATCTACCCCGATATCCCATTTGTCGCTTTTATATCCGGGTATATCATAATGAATGCATTGTGCATGCGACCATTCTACTTCCCAATACCCAACCGGTACATGTCCCACACGGTCAGCAAGATAATAATGTT
The DNA here is from genome assembly GCA_024699575.1 of Acetatifactor sp. Classification (GTDB taxonomy): domain Bacteria; phylum Bacillota; class Clostridia; order Lachnospirales; family Lachnospiraceae; genus Acetatifactor. The sequence goes on from JAILPF010000143.1 coordinate 2,770, forward strand.
CCCCAGTTTTTAGTAAACGTAATGTGGACTGAATACCGGTATAAACTCTTGTACCATTTTCATACAGTGCACTTGTTCTGTCTCCGGCATTGGTTGTCCAGCCCACACCATCAATTCCACCAGCCGAAAATGAAACATAGGGACTGTCATAAATTGTTCCGGTTCCGGCCAGAACATGCAGTGGTGAAACACTGATATATGCAATTAAAAATAAACATGCTGTGATCCAAAAATGTTTTTTCATAGTTTCCTCTCAGACAAAAAATACCCGAACATTTCTGCCCGGGCATTTCATGCTGAAAGAATTCAGCGGTTATACACTTGTTATCCATTCCATTTTTTATAGAAAAATGTTATACTATCTTTCAGAGCAATCGTGTTACAGGGTGCGTTGACTTTCATTCTTTCGGAATGGAGGTGATGCCTATGAAGAATCATAACAATTCGTTTGATTTTATGGATTTAATGACCTTTGGGTTATTTCTTCTGGCATTACTTACATTTATCATCAATAATTGTAAGTAATCTGCTATCCATTACATAGGTAGCAAAAACCACCCTCGATACTTTGACGGAGTAAAGGGTGGCTTCTGCTACTTTTTTTATCCAGTCAACCCACCTTGTGGGCGGTTGCTCTTTTTGTACCTTTATAATAGTACATTTAAACACGTTTTGCAAGCATTTACCGCAGTATAGTGCGGTATTTTTTGTTTCTTCTTTTGAAAATCTGTGATACAATACTTCTCAGAGCAATCGTGTTATAAGGTGGTTAGCCTCCCTGACAACGAAAGAAGGGAGGTGGTGCAAATGGATACTTACGAAGTATTATCTTTATTGATTTTATTCGGAACGTTTCTTATTGCATTGCTTGCCTACATAGATAGGAATAACAAGCGTAAGTAAAACAAATCCACCTTGTACTTAGGCGGTATAGGTGGACTTGTTTCCAGTATAACGGCTAACCACCTTGTGGGCGATTTGCTCTTTTTGTACCTTTATAATAGTACATTTCAATACGTTTTGCAATATCATACATTCCAATTTCCAAAAAAACATGTTACAATGCTTCTCAGAGCAATCGTGTTGCAGGGTGGTTTGACCTCTATTCTTTCGGAATGGAGGTGATGCCTATGAAGAATCAAAATCATTTTGATTTTAAGGATGTGCTGGCTTTCGGCACGTTCCTTCTGGCACTGCTTACATTCGTTTTTACATTCTGTAAGTAAGCTATATACATAGCAAAACCACCCTTGAAACTTTGGCTGAGCGTAAAGGGTGGCTTTTGCTATCTTTACTCATTTGGTCAAACCACCTTGTGGGCGATTTGCTCTTTTTTGTACCTTTACAATAACACGAATTGCCAGAATTGGCAAGTGATACTTCTTATTTGTTCATGCCACAAACTGAGCATCTGGTGATTTCAATTTTCTCATAAATTGGAATTACATCACCATTTGCATCAAGTTTAAATTCACCATTTGCATCTCGTTCACAACCAATTATTTCGCCATCAACCGTAATCGTTTCCCACTGGTGTTCAATTCCGGAAGGCTCATATCGGACCTCTTCCCATCCGCATGCCGTACAGGTATATCTTACCTGCTTATCATCCCCTGGTCTGCAGCTTCCGGTTGATTGTACTCTCCCTGCATCCCACTGATGAGGTGTACGGTCAACAACAATTCTCTCGTCACTGCATTGATTACACCTTGAGCACCGCTTTACATAATATGCACCATGCCAACAGTCCTCTGGTGTCTGTGCAAATCCTAGCTCGATAATGCTATAATCATGCCCCAATGCAGCTCCGACATCCTTATCCTCTTTCACCTCTCCACAGCCGGAACAATAGGTCTTGGTGTGTCCGGCGTGTTCACAGTCAGCCGGTGTGTTCTCAGTCACCCATGTATGCTCATGCTGCTTTACCGGCTTCGAAGTTGAAGGTGTCTGTGTTGCCGGCGATGTGGTATTCTTGGATTCTTCCGGTTTCGTAGTGTTCTTCGAAGTTGTCGGAACTTGTGTTGATTCGGTATTCTTTGAATCGTTCTTTACGGATGTAGACCCCGCTTCCTTCATATCCTGATTCTTCTCTTCCGCTTTAGAATCTTTATCTGAAGTCTGAGATACCTGCTTATCTACGGTCTGAGAAGCTTCTGCTTTATCTGCTTTCACAGCCTTTTCCTCTGCGATTCCCTGGCTGGATTCCTGATGTACAATCTCCTCCAGCTCTTCTGCAGAATCAATGTCTTCAGCAGCTGTTTCCGGAAGCTCCTGCAGCTCTTCTTCATCTGCCACATCTTTTTCTGCAACAGATGCCGTTTCAAGAGTTTCCGTTG
>JAILPF010000030.1 GCA_024699575.1 Acetatifactor sp.
AGAGGCAATCGAGGAAGCAGCAGAAGAAGAGGCAACCGAGGAAGCAGCAGAAGAAGAGGCAACCGAGGAAGCAGCAGAAGAAGAGGCAATCGAGGAAGCAGCAGAAGAAGAGGCAACCGAGGAAGCAGCAGAAGAAGAGGCAACCGAGGAAGCAGCAGAAGAAGAGGCAATCGAGGAAGCAGAAGAAGAAGAGGCAATCGAGGAAGCAGCAGAAGAAGAGGCAACCGAGGAAGCAGAAGAAGAGGCAACCGAGGAAGCAGCAGAAGAAGAGACAACCGAGGAAGTAACCGAAGAGTTGCAGACAATAGAAGAGCCTGAAGAAGGCACAGTAGCTAAAATCATCGACTTCCTGTTCCCTGCGATAGAAGTTCAGGCAGCAGAGGCAGAGGAAACCGAAGAGGAAGCATTGGAAGAGACATCGGAAGAAACTGTTGCCGAGACAAGCATAGAAGTAGAGAGAAAAACAGTAACACTGCAGGATGTAACATGGGTGCTTAACGAAGAAGAAAGTACGGCGTCCGTATTCTCCACAGAAGAGGGAGATGCACAGTTTGTACTTGTTCCTGTGATTCCTGAAGTGTATGTAGTAAATACCGAGCTTCCCAGAATTACGGTGGTAGTGGAAGCCTATGAATTTGAAGAAAATATTACTGTAAATGGTGTGAACGTAAAAGTCCAGGCAGACGCAGGAGTATTTCCGGATGGAGTTACCTTAGAGGTAAGACCGGTTTCTCAGACAGAGGCAGCAATGGTGGAAGATGCAGTGGAAAAAGAACGTGACGATAATAAGAACGTGGCGGCTTCCTACACCTTTGACATAACTGTATATGACAGAGACGGAAATGAAATTGAGCCCGATACTTCTAAAGGAAGAGTAACGGTATCTTTCTCTTTGGTGGCAGTAGCCAACAGCAATTTGGATGCTGACGTTTATCATATAACTGAGAGTACAGAAGACAACCTGACAGCAGAGAAACTGGATGCGGTGGTTGAGGAAGGCAATACTATTACTGCACAGACAGATGGATTCTCTTTCTACACTGTTGAATTTACCTATGATGGTATGCAGTATGTTCTGCGCGGTGGAGAGAGCGTAACCTTAAGTGAAATCTTAAGAACTGTTGGATTAAACGGTGTGGTAGTGAATGCTTCCAGCAGTAATCGTGAATTATTTGAAGTAAAAACAGTTGATGGCGTATGGGTGGCACAGGCAAAGCAAGCTTTCACCACTAATGAGACCTTAACGGTTACCCTGAATGATTTCGTGACCTATGTGATTGACGTGACAGATAGCGTGGGAACCGTGACAGTGGGCAATCACAATTATCCTTACGGCAAAGATATGTACAATGGCATCACCTTTATTGTGGATGTGGAGCTTACAGATGCGGTTACTTATCAGTGGTATGTTTCTTCCGACAGCGGAGCAACATACTCTGCAATTGCAGGAAAAAGTGGAAATCTTTCCGGAACAGAGACTTCGTTCGAAACGGTATTTTCAGGAAGAGAGCTGACAAGCGGAAAATGGTATAAATGCCGTTTTAACGAGGATACAAACAGCGAGACTGCAGCAGTTATGGCATACTACTTGAGCAACCCAAGAAGGGATTCTGCCAGATGGTATATTTCCAATGGTCAGATGGCATATTCCATTTTAGATGGTACAAAATTTGATGTAATAGGAAAATATAAGGGAAACTGGGTTCAGCAGACTAGTTACGACTGTTATTGGAACTGGTGGACAAAGTCGGAGGCAGATCCCAGGGCAATTGGAGTGTCAGGAATCTCCCCGACCTCAAGTGCAAGCCTGCTATGCAATAAAGTATGGTTTGAGCGGAATGACTATAATGGCAGTGAGAATAACGCCCGAGAAGGTGGAGCACATGCAGTGTATTTTGCATCTACACTGGGCGAAAATCAGAGATCTTTCAGTTTTGGATGTGATGTAATGATTAATGGAAATGATAACGCCCCTGCAACAAGTGTAACCGATTCTTTGGGAAGATTACAGCATATTCAATTAGTTGACGCCAGCACATTGGAAGCTGCTACAGATGACAGTGCTGCAATCGTTGTAAATACCAAGATACAGGATTATCCGGATAAATACTTTATTGGACTTTGGTCTAACAGATTATATTTTGGCTTTGGTACAGTGAATGACACGGGTAATGCTTCCAGACCGTATAAATATACCTACGACAGCTTTGGCCATGTAACTCAGGTGACGGATACTGACTCCGGAATTACAGTTTCCTGGATCAATCAGGAACCCGGAAGCACTATCTACTATGGCTTTAAATTGGGAACCGTGGCTCAGACCGGTGCGGTTACAGGAGCTGTGAACTACGAAGAGGAATCCATTGATGACCTGGATCCGAACACTCAGTATGATATTACGATTCATCATGAGGACGGAACCGATGAAACGATTACAGTTATCTCCAACAATAACGGAAGTATTCCATTTGAAGGAGAGGATGTCAATCATAATCGCTATACACTTCTAGGTGAACAAATTACGATTGTGCGACATGGCAGAGATGACAGCTCAATGGAGGTTGAGATTGCAGATCGCCCGCAAGCACAGGACGCAGAAACCGGTGGAACAGATGATGAAACCGATGCAGTCAGACCCTCTGAGGTGGGCGCTGATACCATCGTGACTACAGAGAACACAATTACCCTGAATATTGATTCTGGCGACAGAACAAGATTGGGACAGGAATATCGGATTTATGATGAAGATGGAAATGAGATTACCGGAAGAGGCTGGGTACGCCCCGGCACAAATGGAACGGTAGTATTTAATGGATTGAACCCCGGCACAGTGTATATCATTAAGTGCCGCATACCGGCGACTCCTACAACACCGGCATCTACGGTATCGGATGGTGTACAGGCTAAGACTATTGGTACCATTACTGTAACAATCCCTGCAGGAAGAACCTTCCCGTACGACGGAGAACCTCATTTTGTAGCGATTACCACAACTCCTGATGATGCAGCTATCACGTACTCCGTGGCAGAAACAGAAGCATATGCTGCAACGTTGCCGTCCTTTACGAATGCAGGTAATCATACTGTTTATTACAAGGTGACTAAGGACGAATACAGAAGCGCATACGGCAGCTACGTGATAACCATTACAAAGCAGGCAAGAGCAAATGTGATTGCCACTGAAGAAGAAGTTCCTATGGAGCCGGAAAATGGTCTTACCATTAATCTGAATGAATATCTGGTAGAAGGTGCTACAATCAGGTATACATCTGTTAGCGGTGGACTGAATGGCAAGATTAGTGTGGGCAACATGAGCGAAGGAATTCTTTCCTACAATGTAACCGGTACAAGTGCAGAGGATACAACGGGTTCGATAGTGCTTACAGTAGGTAGCACAAATTACCAGGATTATACTATCACGATTCCTCTTATCTCCACTGTAGGAGCAATTACAGGTGAGATAAATTATGAAGCGGAGACAATCGAAGGACTCAGACCGAACACAGAGTATGAGATTACCGTTGAAAAGGAAGACGGAACCACAGAGACACATACAGTTATTTCTGATGAAAACGGTACAATCGACCTGAGTGGTGAGGATGAGAACGGTGATGATTATGATTTGACGGGTGGAGAGATTTCTGTAACGAGACCCGGACGTGATACGGAACCTCTTGAAGTGACAGTAAATGGTCGCCCGCAGGCTGAAGATGTGGACATAGACGGAACGGATGACAACGGTGACGCAAACAGACCATCCGACGTGGGAGAAGACAACCTTGAGAGTACTCCGAATGCAATCAGATTGAACATTGACCCTGAAGATGAGGAGAAACTGGCTCAGGAGTATCGAATCTATGACGAAGACGGTAACCCGGTATCCGGCTGGTTACGTCCTGACGAAAATGGAGAAGTGGTATTTGACGGATTGGATTCCGATACACCATATGTGATTAAGAGTCGTGTACCGTCAACGGATACAACACCTTCCTCCAATCCTTCCGACGGAGTAGCGGTACGCACAATGGGTACCGTAAGAGTGGAGATCCCGGAAGAAAGAACCTTCAGCTATGATGGCGAAGCACATACCGTAACAGTTACCGCTAATCCTGACGATGCAACGATTACTTATTCCACAGATGCTGGAGTTGCTTATGGAGTAGCAGCACCTTCCTTCGTCAATGCCGGAGAGTATACCGTTTATTACAAGGCTACCAAAGAAGGATACAGAAGCACATATGGAAGCTATGTAGTAACAGTCACCAAGCAGAGTAGGATAATGATATATTCAACTGCAAGGGAAGAGGATGTTCCCACAGAAATCAGCGAAGGCCTGTTGGTTGAACTGGCTGATTACCTGGTAGAAGGCGCTACCATAAAGAGCAGCAGAGTTACAGGCGATTTGAGTGGAAAAATCAATGTAGATGATCTGAACGGAACAAAACTTTCCTATGATGTGACAGGTGAGAGCGAAGAGGGAACAACAGGAATGTTGATTCTCACAATCGAAAGTCCTAATTATGCAGACTATGAGATTATTATTCCTTTAAGATCTGAGCCCAATGTGGTGACAGGTGAAATCAACTACGAGGACGAGGCGATTGAAGGACTCAGACCTGACACAGAGTATGAGATTACCGTTGAAAAGGAAGACGGAAGCACAGATACTTATACCGTGATTTCCGATGAAAACGGCAACATTGCTCTGGCCGGAACCGATGAAAACGGTGAAGAGTATGATCTGATTGGCGAAAATATTATCGTGACCAGACCTGACCACGATGCAGAGCCTTACGAAGTGGAAGTAAATGGTCGTCCGCAGGCACAGGAAGCTGATACTAACGGAACAGATGATAACAATTCTTATGTGAGCAAACCTGCAGAGGTGGGATCAGACACAATTGTAACTACAAATGATTCCGTAACACTTTACTTAGATCCGAGGGATACAGACAGAACTTCCCAGCAGTATCGAATCTATGACGAAGACGGAAACGAGATTCCAGGACAGGGATGGATCAGCCCTGATGAGAACGGCATTGTAAGATTCACAGAGTTGGATTCTAACAGCAACTATGTAATCAGAAGCTTCAAACCGGCAACAGATACCGAACCTGCATCCAACCCTTCTAATGGAGTCAACGTAAGAACTGTAAATACCGCTGAAGTATCCGGAAATCCGGAAGGTAGCTGCCTTTATGACGGACAACCTCATTCCTTCCCGGTTACCTCAAAACCTGCTGATGCAACTGTTTTGTATTCTGTTAATCCCAACACAGCATACTCCATGACAGTGCCTGAATTTACAGATGCAGGAACATACACGGTATTCTATATGATTATTAAACCCGGATACCGTCCGACCTACGGCAGCTACGACGTTACTATTACTAAGGTACCCGTGGAAAATGTGACACTGAATGCAGATATGGAAATTTCCATAGAGCCGGAACCCGGTTTGACAATGAATTTAAGTGAGTACTTAACAGATGGTGCACAGCTTGTTGACAGCTCCATCACAGGTGATTTAAGTGACAATATTATTCTTGGCGATCTGGTGGGAAGCTATCTCTCTTATAGTGTGACCGGCAATAGCGCAGTTGGTGAAACAGGAATCCTGACACTTGATATCAGCAGCAAAAACTATGGCGACTATAATATCACCATTCCTCTGAAAGCAGTGAGAAAGTCAACGGATGTTGTATTTGATGCTTCCGCGATACCCGAGAATGCAGGAACCACGGCAGTTAAATGTAGCAACCTTTTCGACTTTACAGATGCTCAGTCTGAAGATGTTGTACAGGTTGTACTGAATGTAAAACCGACAGAGGAGGCAGCGGTTGACCAAAATATTGTCAATGAATTCAAGAATATCGCGGCTGATTATTATGAAGGTGTGAATTCTACTAATGTTTTCCAGGAATATCTGGATATGAAGATTACAAAGAGTGTAAATGGCGGCGCTGCAGAGGCAATTCCGGATGTACAGAGAGTACTGGAAATCGAAGTGAGCTTTGATTTCACCGGAAAGTATAATCCAATTATTATCAGAGACCATGAGGGAACGGTAATGCGCTTTAGAAAGCTGGATGAGAAACCGACAGATAACTTTGTAGACGGTACTTTCTACTGCAATGGAGTAGATACCATTTATATTTACACACAATTCTTCTCAACATACTCGGTTACCTACACAACAGATTCGACTTTCGTACCGGCACCTGAACCTCAAAATGATACCGTAAAAGCTGCAGTTTTGACTACACTTCCAACAGTAGAAGAAGCAGTAATCACCTCTCCCAAAACCGATGATGCAAACGATCATTTAGCAGGAGTTTCCCTTGCAATGATGTTACCCGGTGGATTTATGATAATCCTGGCAAGAGGTAAGAAAAAAAGACAACTATCCAGGCTGCAAGTTTGATAGAGAGGCTGCAAGAACTCTCCTATAGAAAAAACCCCACACGTTGGTGTGGGGCTTTTTCCGTCCAGAAAGCGGAATTGATTGAGAGTTACACGTGGATATGCTAAAATATCTTATAATTCGGAACTGTAGTGTGCGGTCTTTATAATTTATCATATAAAGGTGGGAGGGTGCATTATGATTATCACAACGTTTGATCCTATTATTGTTACTCCGAACGGAAAGGAAGCAGTATATCCATTAACATAATGAAGGATGCAGACGGTCATCACGTGGAAGTGGTAGGTCTGGATGGTATTTTGCGCGATATATCAGTTGTCCGCATGAATGTGGACAACTATGAGGAAGCGTATGAGATTCTGATTTCACATGGATTTCGGAATACCAGAGGGGAGGACATCATACAGGAAAAGAGTGCAAAATCTGCAATGATGGTAGCGCCTTCCGGATTTCAAATAATGCTTATTCAACATTTGAAAAAATAAGTGCGGAAGCAAATATAAAATTCCTGGCAGATAACCGCCGGAACGAAAGGGGATTTTGCCCCGGGCGTTTTGGCGGTTTTTGTAATGAATTTGAGGTATGTACGGTCCGAGGAAGACCCCTTTTCGTAACTGACGAAAAATGTTAATATATTAGTTGAATATAATGCCGGAGTAAAATATGTCTTGTCAACACTTGAAGACAATATTACATACAATAGGAGGAACGATGAAACACACCGTGCAAAACAAATTTAAACAGTTGAATCACATCATTCAAAAATTACCGGAGATTGCGGAGAGGGCTGTCGCAGGAATTCTGGCCATTGCAATTATTTATTGTTGCTTCCGGTTCTTTATGACTGTTATTTCTTTTGAAGAACCGTTATCCGGAAGCTACCTGCAGGAGATGTTAAAGTATGCATTTAACATTGTTATTGCATTAGAGTTTGTAAGAATGCTTGTAAAGCACTCTATGAAGACAGTCGTTGAAGTGCTGATATATGCTCTTGCAAGAGGTTTGATTGTAGAGACGGATACCCCTACTCAAATTCTTGTGCGAATCGTTTGCATTGCGATTTTGCTGCTGTGCAGAAAATATTTGTTCCATACCTTTGACTTTTCCGAAGTCAAGGCGAAACTGCACATAGCAGAGAAAGCTGATTCTGCGGAACAGACCAAATAGGGGGGAAGCCACTATGTATTATCATGCATCGCAGACAGAAAACATCAAAGTCTTGGAACCTAGAATATCCAACCATGGAATCCCGCTGATTTATTTATCTGCAAAGCGGGAAAATGTGCTGGTATATTTGAGTAATGCTGTAGAAAAATATTGTAAAGAGACTGGATTTCAACATTCCGGTATCTGGCAGAAATGGGGACCCTATGGATTTGAAGCGGATGGAAGACTGCGACTGGAGGAATACTACCCGGGGGCAACGCGAGATACCTATCAGGGTGTCTCCGGTTATATCTACACTGCTGATTACGTGGAAGATTCCGGTGCAGAGATACAGATTCCCGATGCGATTACATCCAACAGGCCTGTCCTGGTGGCGGGTTGCGAATTTGTGCCGGATGCATATGCAGAGATTATCAGGGCAGAACAGGATGGATTGCTGACCATTCTTCGCTATGAGGAACTATCCGAGAAGCGGAAACAATGGATTGAAATAACTATACAACAGGAGTATAATCAATCAGCTGCATATCCGGAGTACCGATATTTTCTGGAAGGAAAATTTGAGTTTTTGAGGAAATAAAATGATGGAAATAAGACTATTAGATTTAGAGCAGATTAGGAAAGTTTATAAGGAATATATGGTTAAAGACTTTCCGGATGATGAATTGAAGCCTTTAAAGATGATTGAGAAATCCTATGAGGAAGGGATGTATGAAAGCTACGGGCTGTTTGAAGAAAATAATTTGTGTGGTTACGCGTACTTTGTTAAGATTGCCAATGAAAATGACAGGAATGATTATATTTTTGATTTCTTTGCCGTGAGAGAAGATCTTCGTGATAAGGGATACGGAACCTGTTTTTTGGAATTGTTGAAAAAGCGTTTTGCTAATGCAGGCAGTATGCTGGGTGAAGTGGAAAATCCTGACAGCGCTGCAGACGAAACGGAGAAAAAAACGAGACTGCGCAGATTGGACTTTTATCTGCGGAATGGTATCGTGGATACCGAGGTGGAAGTGACACTATTTGGTGTGGATTATAAGGTGCTGGAAGTGCCACTTGTGACAAGGCATTCTGTGGAGGAGGTCAAACGAATCTACAGACGCATTTATAGAACTATATTGCCGGCGCAGATGTATGAGAAAAGAGTGGAGATTAAGTGAGGAATGACAGAAATTTTTGACACACATGCCCATTATGATGATGAGGCATTTGATGAAGATAGAGATGAACTTTTAGCCGGACTGCCTGCGCAGGGTATTGCCCGGGTGGTAAATGTGGGAGCGACCTTGAGTTCTTGCGAGTCCACGATTGCATTAATGGAGAAATATAATTATATTTATGGCGCGATTGGTGTACATCCCAGCGAGGTGGCGGAACTGGATGAGGACCATTTTGCATGGCTGAAAGAACAGTGTCTCCGCGAAAAATGTGTTGCGGTCGGAGAGATTGGATTGGACTATCACTGGCCGGATCCCGAACCGGCGTTACAGAGGGAATGGTTTGTAAGGCAATTGAATCTCGCACGGGAAATAGGGAAACCGGTGGTGATTCACTCCAGAGATGCTGCGAAGGATACGATTGATATTATGCAGGCGGAGAAAGCAGACGAAACTGGTGGAGTGATTCATTGCTATGCATATTCTGTTGAGAGTGCTAAGATATTTTTAAATATGGGCTATTACTTTGGTATCGGCGGAGTATTGACTTTCAAAAATGCAAGGAAGCTAAAGGAAGCAGTGGAATACATACCGTTAGATCGAATGGTACTGGAGACAGACTGCCCGTATCTTGCACCGGAACCTAACAGAGGCAAGAGAAACAGTTCTTTGAATCTTCCTTACGTGGTGTCCGCAATGGCGCAGATTAAGGGAATCAGTGAGGAGGAAGTCCGAAAGGCGATGTGGGAGAATGCCCACGCACTCTATCGGATGAAGTAGGAAAGGCATACAGATGGAAGAAAAAAGACTTTTTTCCAAACAGGATTTACGAAAATTGATTATTCCACTATTGTTTGAGCAGGCGCTGGCAATCACGGTAGGCATGGCTGATACTGTGATGATTTCCTCTGTGGGCGAAGCGGCGGTATCAGGCGTCTCTTTAGTGGATATGGTGAATAACCTCATCATCAGTGTGCTGGCTGCCCTTGCAACGGGCGGTGCAGTAGTGACCTCGCAGTTTATCGGAGCCAACCGGAAAGAGGATGCCTGTAAATCAGCGAAACAGTTAATCTATTCCGCAACACTGATTACGCTGGTGATTACTGTGGCAGTAATTATGTTTAACCGCCAGATTCTACTATTACTGTTTGGCAAAATCGAATCGGATGTTTTTCAAAATGCAGTAATCTATCTCGTGATTTCTGCGATATCATTTCCTTTTATGGCAATCTATAACTCCAGCGCTGCACTTTTCCGCTCTATGGGAAATGCTCAGATTACTTTGAAGGTCTCTGTGCTGATGAACATTATTAATGTGGCAGGAAATGCGGTCTGCATTTATGGATTACATATGGGTGCTGCCGGAGTGGCGATACCATCTCTGATGTCCAGAGCGGTTGCGGGGGTGATACTTTATCAACTTTTGAAAAATCCGGAAAATATGATTCATTTAACAAAAGAGCATTTTCGATTTGACTGGGATATTATCAGAAAGATTCTTTTTATCGGAATTCCCAGTGGAATTGAAAATGGAATTTTCCAGTTGGGAAGAGTGTTGGTGGTCAGTATTATCGCCGGTTTTGGAACCGTGCAGATTGCTGCAAACGGTGTTGCCAACAGCCTGGACAGCATGGGCTGCATAGTGGGTCAGGCGATGAACCTTGCTATGATCAGTGTAATCGGAAGATGTGTGGGAGCAGGGGACGAAGGGCAGGTCCGTTATTATACTAAAAAGCTGCTGGCAACGACGTATTTCTATACTGCCATTGTCAACAGTCTGATTTTAGTAAATCTAAAATGGATTTTGAATATATACGGATTGGGCGAAGACACAACACGATTGGCTTATATTCTGGTAATGATACATGATGGAACAGCAATTCTTCTGTGGCCGTCCTCTTTTGTCCTTCCCAACATGCTTAGAGCATGTAATGATGTTCGTTTTACCATGGTGATTGCGATTTTCTCCATGTTTGTTTTCCGAATCGGTTTAAGCCTTGTCATCGGGGTACATATGGGAATGGGAGCAATCGGTGTATGGATTGCCATGGTTGTAGATTGGATTTTCCGTGTGGTTTGTTTTGTGGGCCGGTATCTGAGTGGAAGCTGGCGGAAATCTGCTAAACTAGTTTAAATCCAGCAGGTGTTCAGCCATCTGAGATATCAAGTCATAGTCTGAGGTATCCTGACTTGCTTCCCAGACAATAATGCCCGCAATGTCGGTTTTGTTGATATAATTTAATTTGCCCTGCAAAGAGGTGGAATCCTCGTAGGTCAAAAACCATTTGTAATGAGGGCTGTTCGGGTTATCATTATAGAGGTAAGTAGCACCTGCTTCAGAATCATAAACCTTATGCCAACCGATGGCATCATGAGGCACGGCCTCATATTCGAAGGCGCGGCTTTCTGCCTCAGTAATCTCCTTGGTGGATGCCCGATAGGGTTCGCTGGGAACGCCGACAATCTCTCCGGAAGGAGTATGCTTCATTAAAAACGAAATTGCATACAGTGGAGAACCGATGCAGAGTTTTTCTTCGGGAATACCGAGAGCTGTCAGATATTTGACAGCTTTTTTTGTATCCTTAAGCCCGGAGGCATGTCCGGTAACACCATCCCAGATACCGGCAATATCGTAAGTCATAATATTAATCAAATCCAGATATTTGGCAAAGGAGGCCCAGTCCTGCATAGGAAGAATGGAAGTGGTAGAGGCGCCTGCGCAGGCTGTCAGTTTTTTAGAGCGTTTTCCGAATCGGTCATTCAGGGCAGCACGTAATTCTTTGAGCAGGAGTGTAAAGTTCTTGCTGTCTTCCTCGGCAGTTCCCCAGATGGGGCAACCCTGGTCTCCGTCTTCTGAATTGGGATTCGGGAGACGTTCGCCTGCTGTGGAACAGCCGGGATATTCCCAATCGATATCGATTCCGCCAATCCATGGATAACGTTCTATTAAGTCGACACAACTCTGAATGAAAGATGCACGTCCAGCGGAGGTATATGCCATCTCGGAGAAAAAACCACATCTCGCCCAACCGCCGATGGAAATCATAATTCTTACGTCAGGGTATTTTTGAGAGAATACTTCATATTGAGAAAAATGATTTCGGGAAAGCCTTGGATCGATTTCGCTGGGTGTCCAATCCTCCATGTCAAACTCAGGACACATGGATTCGATTATGAACTCTGTACGTGGTGTTGCGCCCTGTTTCCGTCTTGAAATGGAATCTTCCTTGGGATTCTCAACAGGAGCAACTGCCCAGAATGCATGATTTATGTAGGTCACACGATCCCAAGGAAGACCGGCGACTTCCCCTCCCTGTGTGGGAACTTTTTTCTTCAAATTCCAATTTGCAAAATAGATGATGACTTCTTTCTTTGAACGTGCAGAATGCATACGTTACCCTCCCGGTGATGCGTATTTTATCTGAGATTATCCGACATTTGTGTGATGAAATCATTGGAAGAGGTATCCTGACTGTTCTCCCAAACGATGATTCCTGCCAGATTTTTTTCATTGATGTAATCCAGTTTTTCCTGCAGAGAAAGAGGATTTTCGTAAGAAATAAACCATTTATAATAGGTGGATGATTCGTCGTCATTGTACAGGTAAGCACCGCCCTTTTTGGTGTCATAACCCATATGCCAGCCAGTACCACCATTGTCGAATTCTTCTCCCATGGACCATTTGCCGTTTTCCTCAATATAGGTGAAACCGCTTACCGCTTCCTGCTCAAAACCACGGAGTGTATTTTCACCCAGCTCAGTATAGGTGGGCTTATAGTTCTCAATTGCAGCACCAAGAGCGTTGGAAGGCACATCGGTCATCAGGAAAGTGGTGGCATACAGAGGGGAGCCAATGCAAAGCTTCTCCCTGGGGATATCCAGCCCCATAAAGTAGGATGCGGCAGCCTTGGAACCCCAGAAACTGCTGGCATGTCCTGTGGCACCGTCCCAAAGACCGGCCATATCATAAGTCATAATGTTAATCATATCCAGAAAAGGAGCGAAGGAAGCCCAGTCCTGCATGGGAAGAGTCCACCCGGTAGAGGAGGATGCACAGGCAGTGAGCTTTTTCGCTCCTGCACCGTAATGCTCGTCCATTGCAGCGCGAAGTTCCGTCAGCAGAGCGGTAAAATTGACGCTATCCTCTGCGGCAGTTCCGAAGATGGGACATCCCTGGTCGCCGTCTCCTTCCGGATTGCGTTCACCATCTTTAGAGCCTCCGGGATATTCCCAGTCGATGTCGATACCGTCTATCCAGGAATATTGATCCATCAACTCAAGACAACTGTCTATAAAAGAGGTCCGGCCTTCTTTTGTGTAAGCCATTTCGGAGAAGTAACCGCATGCACTCCATCCACCGATAGAAATCATAATATTTACATCAGGATATTTTGCAGAGAATGCTTCGTATTCTGCAAAGTGGTTGCGGGCAATGGAAGAGTCTGATTTACTTGCGGCAGTGTCTTCATAATCATTTTTAGGATTGGTCGATACAATTTTAAACTGTGTGCGGGCACCGTCGCCGCTTACCCTCTGTTCAAAGGAGGTGGCAGTGGAGCCGTCCGCAGGAGCAACTGCCCAGAATGCGTGATTAATATAGGAAACCTTGTCCCAGGCAATTCCGGCAACTTCGCCGTTTCCGTTTACATTGTCTGCACCAAGATTCCAGTTGGCAAAGTAGACAACGACTTGCTTGGGTCCGGTTGATGTGGACACTTCCTGATCAGCTGCTTCATCAACTGACTCTTCGTCAGATGCCTGCTGCTCGGAGACTTCAGGTACAGATTCTGGTGCTGTTGCTTCTTCTTTAACAGCATCTGTGGTCTGATTATCTGCCGGTGTAGCACTACCACAACCTGTCATCAACATGGAAAGAACAAGAGATAGTGTAAGTAATTTTCTGCGTCGCATATCTTTCTCCCCCCCGATATATGAATACTAACAGAAATTCTTGCTTTATTCAGATAAAGTCCGTATACTTTATAGTATAGCGTACAAATATTATTCTTACAAGATGCAATTATTACTTGAATCAACAGGAGACATCAATGAAAACCGCAACAGAATTACAAACATTATTACGTCAGATAGACCACAAGGGTTATCCTGCCTATAAGGATACCAAGGGAAAGTATCAATTCCCCCAGTATATCCTTTCTATAGACCATGTGCAAGGTGACCCTTTTGCTGCGCCCTCCAAGGTCAGTATTTTAGTGAGTGGAAAGACAGCAGGATTTGAATACAGTTGCTACGAGAACAGGCATAGAAGGATTGCCTTTCAGGACTTTTTGCTCCGTAAAATGTCAGCGAAGGTAAAGGATTATTCTTTCAAGGCAAAGGGCTCCGGAAAGAGCGGTTTGATTGAGCTAAGTCACCCGGGACAGGAGATTCTGGAACGCAGCGCATGTACCGTGAACTCGCAAAATGGTGATATCACAGTGCGGATGGAGATTGGTTTCCCGGCAAATGGCAGGACGATTAACTCAGGAGAACTGATAAAGATTTTGTTCGACTTTCTTCCTCAGTGCGTGAGTCAGACTTTATTTGATTCGACCTGTGATAAGAAACAGCTTGCCAATACGTTACAACTGGCTGATGACCAGTGGTTTCTAAGGGGGAAAATTGAAGAACTTGGCTTAGTTGCATTTGTGGCAAACGGCTCCGTTCTTCCGAGAAAATCTGGAGTGTCATCTCTTCCTATGAAGGATGCAATTCCTTTTTCTTCTCCGACATCTATGGAGGTAGTTATAGAGCTTCCCCATCATGGGCAGATAAAAGGGATGGGAATCAAAAAAGGGGTAACCCTGATTGTGGGTGGAGGATATCATGGTAAGTCTACTCTGCTGGAAGCGCTGGAGCTTGGTGTGTACAATCATATAGCAGGAGACGGCAGAGAGTTTGTAATCACGGATGAGTCCGCTATGAAGCTGCGTGCGGAGGACGGAAGAAGCATTCAGAAAGTGGACATATCCATGTTTATCCGCAATCTTCCAAACGGCAGGGATACCTCTGCATTTTTCACCGAGGATGCCAGCGGAAGCACTTCTCAGGCAGCGGCCACAGTGGAAGCGATGGAGATGGGAAGCAAACTGTTTTTGATTGATGAAGATACCAGTGCCACCAATTTTATGATTCGGGATGAGCTGATGCAGCGTGTGGTCAGCAGGGATGTGGAACCGATTATCCCGTTTATTGACAGAGTTCGTGAACTGTATAAGCAGCATGGGATTTCCACCATTCTGGTGGCAGGCAGCTCCGGTTCCTATTTTCACAAAGCAGATTGCGTGATTCAGATGAACAGGTATCAACCCATGGAAATTACGGAGTTTGCAAAGAAAGAGGCAACAGCATTTCCGGATATGGCCGGTGAGTTAGAAAAAGCTTCGTTGCCTGATTTTAAACGTATAGTAAGACAGGACGCAGGATTTGCCAAGGAAGACCGCATCAAGTCAAAAAGTTTTGGATTGGATGGCTTTTCCATCAACAAGGAATCGGTAGATACCCGTTACATTGAACAGCTGGTGGATACGGAGCAGCTAAATGCGATTTCCCATATGTTGATCTACCTCAAAAAAAATAAATTTGACGGAAGGCATACGCTCGCTGAGGTTGTTGAACAGTTTTACCGTGAGATTGACGAGAATGGCTTCGTAGCATTTTGCGGCGTGAGTACTCCGGGCAATCTTGCGATGCCCAGAAAGCTGGAACTATATGCAGCCGTGAATAGGTGCAGAAATAAGTTATTAGAAATATAAAGTTTGTAAATAATAAAACGAGGGTGAGTATGCGGGAACTGAAATTCTTTGAAAAAATGCACGAACTAAAGGATTGGGAGTGCATGATGAAGCAGCTTTTGTGGAGGCAGCTTGGGACCATAGAGGGGAAGAAAATTTTGGATTTTGGCAGTGGCTTTGGCGTGACTGCTGCACATCTGGCTCAGAAAAATGAAGTGGTCGCGATTGAACCAAGCGAAGAGAGCATTGCCAACAGATGGCAGGATTATCCCTACACTCAATTGCAGGGAAGTGTGGAATGTATCAAAGAGCTTAAGGATGAGAGTTTTGAAACCTGATGGCTTCATTTCTCTCTGTAAACATAATCGTGCCGGACGTGTGATGCAGACAGTGGTTCTTCTGGATGACTTTACCCATGCGAAGGAATTGCTTGAGGGTCATGACGGAAAGAGTATGCTGTACGGTGACATCCATTATTATGAGGATGTTGACATCGAGAACTGGTGCCCGAACCTTAAAATAGTGAAAACCCTTGGAATCAGAACTTTCTGGGATATGCAGCAGAATCAGGAAAAACATAGTGACAGAGACTGGCAGGAGCAGATGATTGAGATGGAGATGCTGGTATCTGATCTGGATCCGTATAAGCAGATAGCGTTTTTACATCATTTGGTGATTCGCAAAAACAGATGAGGCGCTGATACGTGGAAAGAAAGGAAACAAAATTAGCATGAAGTTGATTATAGCGGATATTGAAAACATTCCATTTGAAGTGCACGGAGAGTACAAAATGATTCGCCCACAGGAAAAAATTCACAACTGCATTGGTTGCTTCGGCTGTTGGGTAAAGACTCCGGGAATATGTGTCATTCACGATGGATATGAAACAACGGGAAGTGATATGGGGAAGTGCTCGGAGCTGATTGTAGTTAGTCGCTGCGATTACGGTAGTTATAGCCCTTTTGTAAAAACGGTGATGGATCGTGGAATCTCTTATATCCATCCTGATTTTGTAATCAGAAAAGGCGAGATGCATCATAAGCGCAGATATAAAAATGTCATCGCGTTATCTGCATATTTTTACGGAGAGAATATCACGGAGCGCGAGAAATGGACTGCCGGGAAATTACTGAAAGCAAATGCAGATAATTATGACGGCAAGGTAAAAGAGATAAAATTTTTTGAATCGATAGAAGAACTGGAGGGCATCCGTGTATGAAAGTTGTGTTGATAAATGCAAGCCCTAGAAATAGTAGCTCCAGTGCCTCGCTTTTAGAGAGCTTGAAGAGATATTTGGATGGACAGATTGAGACTGTGGAACTTCATTGCTCCAAGAAGGTGGTGTCAGAGGACGATTTGAAACAATTAAGAGATGCTGACAGGTGGGTAATTGCATGCCCATTATACGTGGATGGTATTCCGGGGCATTTTCTATCCTGTATGAAGCAGATTGCGGACGAAGTAAAATCCACGCCACATGTTTATGGAATTATTAACTGTGGTTTCTACGAGGGAATACAGACAGACCTTGCACTTGAGATTCTGGAAAATTGGTGTTGCAAAAGTGATTATTCCTGGGGTGGAGGTGTTGGAGTCGGCGGCGGTGGAGCACTTGCATCTCTGCCTAAACTGGAACCCGGAGTAGGACCCAAGGCACCGGTTGACAAGGCATTGAAAAATCTCGCAGAGACAGTGCTGAAAAACATACCACAGAAGAATGAGTTTGTCTCACTGGCTTTTCCCAGATTTTTATATAAATTAGCTGCCCAATGGGGGTGGCGCGGTGCTATCAAAACAAATGGAGGATGTGCCAAAGACCTGAATAAAAGATTGTCTTAGAAAATAGCTCATAACATTAGCAAAGAGGTGATAAAATGAACCATATTACGACATATACAGGAAAACATTTTGAACCGACCAACCCCGATCCGGAGTTGTTTGACGTGCGGGATATTGCCCATGCATTATCGCTTACCTGCCGGGGGAACGGACATGTGAAGACGTTCTTTTCCGTGGGACAGCATTGCATATACTGCGCGGAGGAGGCTGTGGCCAGAGGATATTCTGAGAGAGTTGTCTTAGCGTGCCTTCTACATGATGCAGGGGAAGCCTATTTGTCCGATGTTCCCAGACCCTTTAAGGAGCAGCTTCCACACTACAGAGAAGCAGAAAACAGAATGCTGGATTTGATTTATACAAAATTTCTGGGTTCGCCTCTCACGAAGGAAGAGGAAAGAAAAGTCAAAGAGATTGATGATGATTTGCTCTACTTTGATTTGAAAGAATTATTGGGACAAGACCCGGGGAGAGAAACTCCCCGGATGCATGTAAAGGTTTCCTTTGATGTTCGCCCTTTTGAGGAAGTGGAGAGAGCCTACTTGGCTCTCTATAATGACTATTGTATTGAAGTGTGAACCTGAAGTTCATATAGTTTCTTATACAGCCCACCTTGAGCCAGAAGCTCCTGGTGGGTTCCTTGTTCTCTGATTTTTCCCTTATGCATAACCATAATGCAGTCTGCGTGCTGGATGGTGGAAAGACGGTGGGCAACCATGATGGTAGTGCGGTCTTTCATCAGCTTCTCCAATGCATCCTGAATCATCAGCTCCGTCTCAGTATCAATGTTGGCAGTGGCTTCATCCAAAACCAGAATACCGGGCTTATGCGCTAAAGTTCTTGCAAAGGAAAGGAGCTGCCTCTCTCCTGCGGAGAAAGTGGCACCGCGCTCGGAAACAGGCTCTGCGTATCCATGGGGGAGCTTTTCGATAAAATGGGAAGCATTTACATATTCCGCGGCGGTTTTAATATCAGCTAAAGTTATATTTTCATCATGAAGACGGATGTTGGATTCGATGGTTCCTTCAAAGATAAACACATCCTGCTGCATCTGTCCGATTGCGCTTCGTAGCTGTGCCTTGCTTAAGTTTCTGATATCGA
>JAILPF010000046.1 GCA_024699575.1 Acetatifactor sp.
TACCACCGCAGGATCATACCGGTCCGGATGATCCAGGAATACCTGAATGGCCCGAACCTCCGACTCGCTGTCTCCATTGAGACGCATGGCGGTCTTTTCATCATAACGGCTGGCTACCATGATGATCTTGGCACCGGTGACCATCTTCCGTCCGGAGATATCAATCCCGTTATCGGAATCCATCTGGTTGCGCAGGGCCTGGTTGCAGATCCGCTTGATGGCGCTGCCCTCTCCGGGGAAAGCCTCCTCTATCACATCCAGGGACTGGATGGCTTCCGCATACATCCGGTTGATCTGATCCGGGTTGGATTCATCACCGAACACTGCCGGATTATCGGAACCGATCTTCCCGATGTCATGGACCAGAGCCGCATAGACACAGGTCAGTCTCTCATCCACCGGGAGGTTCATCCGATTGGCGATCATGGCACTGAGAATCGCTGTATTGAACATATGTCTGCTGGAGAAATCGTCCTTGCTCCGCAGATTCTGATAGAAATTGATCTTATTATCCAGATGTCCGTACTCGCGAATGATCTGGCTGGCTATGGTTGCGATGCCCTTCTGCCGGGAGGTCTGTCTGATCCGCTCCAACTCAGCCTGCAGGGAAGCAACCATTCTGATCTCGAACCGTTCGAATGCAAGATCCTCCTCCGACATGGGCGGCAGGGGCTCTGCGGGTTCCAGAATATAGATGCCCAGAAGACCGAAATTTTTCACACTTTCAATGGCGTTTGGTGTCAGCCTGGAATCCCGCTCAAAAAGCAGGACTCCCGATTTGTTGTAAATCGGACGAGCAAGCCGCATCCCGGGACGAAGATCTTCCCATTTGATAAATTTCATAAGTCCTCCGGAGATATTTGATTAAAATGAGGTTATTGTAGATGATATTCCCACAAACCCATTAAAAATTATAACTGAATGCCACTAAAAGCACAAGTATCCGAGACAAATCCGATAAAAGGATTCTATTATCTCACGGATGGGCAGATTTGTGTCAGACAAAGTCAGCCATCACATAGTTTGCCAGATCCAGCCCCTTTTCGGTCAGAGCCAGTCTGATATCCCCTTCTTCCGGGATCCGCACCAGCAGTCCCTCATTCTCATGCTTTCGGATCGCCTCCCCGTAGACATCTGTCAGTTCCCGCCCGGTCAAAGTCCGAAATTCCCAGAAAGATACCCCTCGGATCAGGCGCAGTCCCAGGATCACCAGCTCGGATCCTGCCTCCTCCGGAGAGATACCTTCCGGCTCCCCGGCCCGCAGTCCAGGTTTCCGGAGGTACTCCTCCAGAGATTCCGTGTTGGAAAACCGCTCTCCCCGGAAGAGAGAGGCTGCCCCCAGCCCGAATCCCAGGTACTCCCTCCGGATCCAGTAGCCCAAATTGTGCCTGCACTCGTAGCCGGGTCTGGCATAATTGGAGATCTCGTAGCGGGAAAAGCCCGCCTCTCCCAAAACCTTTCCCGTGAGTTCATAGAGTTCCCGGTCTTTCTCCTCATCCGGCAGATCCAGCTTTCCCTGCTTTGCCAGGTCCCAGAAGGGGGTTCCCTCCTCCAGGATCAGACTGTAGGCGGAAATGTGCTTGAGCTCCGGCCCCAGAGCAAGAACCTTTTTCAGGGTGTCCCGGTAGGAATCCGGACTCTGCCCGGGCAGGGCGCTCATAAGATCCACATTGATGTTCTCAAATCCGGCCAGGCCAGCATCCCGGAAGGTCCTTTGAAAATCT
This sequence comes from Acetatifactor sp., assembly GCA_024699575.1. Classification (GTDB taxonomy): domain Bacteria; phylum Bacillota; class Clostridia; order Lachnospirales; family Lachnospiraceae; genus Acetatifactor. The sequence continues at coordinate 1,725 of JAILPF010000046.1, forward strand.
CCCCAGGTATGGATCCGGCCCAGAGCCCGCAGCTCCGGATCCTGCGCCGACTGAAGCCCGATACTGAGGCGGTTCACTCCGCTCTCCCGGTAGGCCTTGAGATGGTCTGCAGTAGCGGTACCCGGATTGCATTCCATGGTGATCTCCGCATCCTCCGCCAGGCGATACCCACGGCGGATGGTGTCCATCAAGGCCTTCATCTGATCCCCTGTCAGCAAAGAAGGAGTTCCCCCGCCGAAAAAAACAGAGGAGACCGTGTATTCCCCGGTCTCCTCTGACATTAGGATCAACTCCTGCTTTAACGCTTCCAGGTATTCTCCCCGGACTTTTCCGGATGCCGGAAAGGACAGGAAATCGCAATACAGACATTTCCGGATACAGAATGGAATATGAAGATACAATTCCAGTTCTTTCATTATTTATCCTCATCCAGTTTCAATACGCTCATGAAGGCTGCCTGAGGGATCTCCACATTTCCGATCTGGCGCATCCTCTTCTTGCCTTCCTTCTGCTTCTCCAGCAGCTTCTTCTTACGGGTTATATC
>JAILPF010000117.1 GCA_024699575.1 Acetatifactor sp.
TTGCCTCAATCAATATGTGATTTAGGTTCTTAAATTTGTACTTGATGTAGGATGTATCGCTTGCGTATATGCAAGTTCCCATGGACGGCTCTGTTATATAAAAGCCGTAGCAGGGGACATCATGTACAAGCGGAAATGGCTTTATGGAGAAACCACCATATTTGAATACCTTTTCCCAATGTGACATCTCATATGGCTTTAATGTAGGAATACCTGCTTTCTCGTATTCTTTGCAGTACTTAGAGTGGTCAAAGGTGGCAGTGGGATATAACCACGCCTACGATTTTCTTAATATCAAAATCGAGAGCCACTTTTACTGCTTTAAAGTCAATACCTGCTTCAATAACTAAAGCCTCTTTTCCGCTGTCAAGCACATAGCAATTACCATAAGATGAACTTCCAAGACATTTCAAGAGCAATTAAATCACTTCTCCTTCCTTTATCTTCCAAATATAACCTCCAGCTTGCTTTCTAACTTTGCCGGGTCTATATTCTTCTCCTGTGGCAACCTGCAAAATATTTCTTTGACAGATTCCAGTCAGCTTACTAGCTATTTGTCCATTTGCATATTCAGCAATGAAATGTCCTTCCTGATCATACTGCAAAATATGTTTAGGTCGTTCAAATTTGTTATAGTTCAGCATGCCAGAAAGATTTTGAGGTTTTTCTTTTAATGTCTCAACATAGTGCTCCTTAGGATGAATTATCTCAAGGTTTGAAACATTATTGTTTTGTTTATTTCCATCTTTGTGATGAACATGCCATCCGGCAGGTATTTCACCTATAAAAGACTTTGCAACTAAAACATGAATTCTAATGCCATGCACTTTTGTTCCAGGTTTGTGCAACTGTACAGAAAGATAATCCCCATATTGATTACATTTAGATAGAATATATCCTTCGCTTTTATTTTTATGGAAACTCTTCATTCTTCCTTTGTTTGATACTTGATAATATCCTTCATAGCCTTCAACCCATTTCCAGATTTCATCCATAGGCTAGTCCTCAAAAGGCGCTTTTTCTTCTACAACCTTAGGATCATCGACAGTTTCAATTGCTTCATCTGTCGGATCAAATATCACTGAATTCGCATTCTCCTCAATATCATGTTGAACGTCCATGGAAACTCTGTCGTCTGTCTCTGTTTCCTCGAAATTATCGTAAGCATCCGATTCAGCCTGCGTTCCATGAGTAGTGCGGATAATGTACTTAAGCGCACGGTTTTTTACTGTTTTAAGACACATCTGATCGGTGAATTTCTGATGGGTTCCTATGCCATCCTCTTTATATCCAAATCCCTGCTTCCATGCCTGCTTGATCATGTCAATGCTCATGATCTCCACATACTGGCTTCCGTCGTCCATAGTTACAACTGCATATGCCCCTACAATCTTGTCCTTATTAATATGTAAGAAATCCTGTGTGTGGGAATCAATCACAATCCGCGCATTCTCGATATGGTATTTAAACTCATCACCCTCATAGATGCACATAGCATCAATAGTTTTGAGACCGTATCGCCGAGCAATGCAAGTGTTTCCGTATACAGAAATCTGACACTGGAGTTTTCCGCCATAAGCCACCGGATAACACTGCTTTTTCTGCATGGACACGCCCAGCGTAACCATATCCATCAAAGTGTTGGCGATTGATACCTGGGAGCAGCTCTCCAACACCGGCTTTTTATTTGTGTCCGTTGTCTCTTTCAATATTAAATACGCTCCCATCAACTCATTGGAATAGTTGTAGTCTTTAGGAAAGGTCAATCCGAACTTTTCCTTTTCTCTCAGCTGCGTCACCAAACCATCCACAAAAGAATTATTGACTACTAATCCTGCCTGTTGTTTTCCTGCTTCCGCTAATTCTGCTTTAGTTGCCATCGTTGTCCTCACTTTCTGCCTTTGTCGGCTCCTCAAATTTCTTAACCTCTCCAAGCTTCTCAGCTCCGTATGTCATAATCCAGCCTGCATCCACTGGTTCGTCTACAACCACAAGCTTACTTCCCTTGGAATCCGTGACGATATCGCCAGGTTGCACTTCATCAGATGTTTTGTAACTATATGCCCTTCCGGTAGGCTTGCCCTGTTTCATATACTTTGCTTTTATGTACTGCATAATTCCCTCCTAAAACAACTTGTTTATCAACTGCATAGCATAAAAAGTATCAACTCTGGAATCGCTGGTTTTTTCCATGTGTCTCTGCAGTTCATCTACCATCATCTGAAAATATGTAGTGTCTACACCTGTGAGCTGTTCTTCCAGCACCTTAACGTCCTTTAAGTCCAACTCATTTAGCTGCATGCACATCTTCACATATTGCCCTGCATTGATGTGATAGCCACGTTCAATGTACTTTCTGGTACGGATAATGGAGCACAACGGATATTTGGAACCAACATAATACAACTCTTTGTTGATGATACATTCTAACGCTTTAGGCGGTAGAAACACCTCGTTATTCCATGAACTCCATGCGCAAGTGCAATGAATGAAATCATAATTCTTATGGATTTCTTCTACTTCTCCATAAAATCTTGTAACAATCTGAATCTTATTGGAAAGGCTGATTGCATTGCTCGTGATGAATCGTGGCCTATATTTTTCTTTGGAATCTTCAGTTTCCTCGCATGGTTCATGTTCCATACCAACTAATTCATCTTCCTCTGCTGTTGATTCGAAGTCATACCCCAGCTCGTCATGACCACTTTCATCCTCATCTGCAATTCCTTTGGAACGCACATAGCACTTTACTGCTCCGTTATCAGAACCAGTTGCTTTCGCTAAGACTTCGCCCCACATCAGTTCCACCGGCTTGTCTGCATGCGAGGCATTCCACTTATCAACGTAGTATTTCGCTACCGCAATACATGCCTCTTTGGTTCTGAAATACACATCATAGTCATGCACCGGCTCCCCTGTTAAAAGGGAAACCAATGCTCCACCGGTAATAATGGTGTTTTCTTTTATAACATCCTTTACGCCTGCATCCTCGATACTTTCCATCCAATCACGGAGTTTATTTCCTAAATGCCGTTTGATATTCTTACTGTTCATCTACGCACCCTCCACAACCAATTCCTTATCATCCGACACCGCCAGGAGAATCATCTGCGCTTCCATATCCGGCACATTATACTCGTTCAGCGATTCCGCGTTATCAACAAAGATACTTGCTGTTACTCCGTACAACTCGCTGATGGACTGTATAATATCCAGACCGGCTACAATGCGGTGACCGCTGTTCAGCGTAGAGTAAGGCACTCCGTTGACAGTGCACTCGCAGCATTCCTTAAGACCTCCATTGATCTGCGTTTCAAACATTTTGAAGTTCACAGTCTTGAAGTGCTGATTGATACTGTCAGAAATACGCTCCATCTTAGCCTTGATAAAGGATTCCAACAAATAAAGCATCTGCTCCTGATCTGCCACTTTTTGACCAACCTCACGCTGTTCTTCCTGCAGTTCCGCAATACGATCTTCAATCTCCACATTCTTAGCAGCCTTTGCAATCTCTGACTTAACCGCATCCAGTTCAGCAACAAGAGTTTTACGCTCTTCCTTGAATGCTTCAGTTGCATCAGTGGTGTTCTTCATGGATTCAATCTTCTTCGTAACTTCATCATGGCGAGCTTTCAACTTCACATACTCAGCATTCTGTGTGTAATCAGCTTCCACCGGA
>JAILPF010000124.1 GCA_024699575.1 Acetatifactor sp.
TCATAATTATCATTTTCCGCATTTCCGGCACATAGATCAAAATCCCACACCGGACCAAAATACAATTTATCTCCTTTTGGCTTTGTAAAATAAAAAGACCCCCAGCCCACATCCAGATTTTTCATAAACTCTTCCACAAGATAACAATCTACTGCCGAAGGGATATCAATCAGTTCCTCTACTTTTTGCCGGTCACCTGACAAAATTGCCTCATAACACGAAGAGAGATAATCCTTGATATATTTCTTTTGTTTTCTATTGGAATAATCGGACTTAATTTCAAAAGTGGAACCTCCTGAAATCCGGATGGCTTGCTCCTTGGCATTCTTATCCACCTCTACCAGGAAACCGACTTCCTCCCGTTCTCCCGTGTCATCTATATTTACTCTTGCCTTGTTCACCTGAATCTGGTCACACACTTCATAAACGCCCTGATATTTTCCATTCAGGTATAATTCCACAAAGGAACTGGAGGACACAAATGGAATGGTCTCCAGTTTCGATGCAAAAAAATATGCCGCATCCGTCCTAAGAAGAGTTTTGTCGCAGTGAACAGCCAAAAGCGTCCATGACTTTGCCTCACCTTTTCCCTGCCCAAGAAGGTTTGTTTTGGAATCAAACTTAATGCGATAGGACTTCTTTTCCGTTCCATCCCAGGAGTAATTTCCTCTTCCGCGAATCTGTAGCGGTTCGTCAGTCAGCGCAAGGTTTTCGCTGACATTCTTTGTAGTAAGCGTTCCCTTGATATAATTTACTTTTGATGTAATTCCCTTTTCCTTCTCCGTATGAATCTCCAGAACCGGCATCTGGGAGTTTCCCTCTTCCCCCTCGCCGGTCCCGGCACAAGCCCCCAAAAATAATACCGCCAATACAATTACACAAGCTGCTAATCTTTTCATGTTGCCAAATCCCCTACGCCATTTATGACATTGTTGTTTTTATTATATTTTTAATTATAGCATGTTAATGGCGCAGGGCAAATACTTCTTAAATGCATGTAACATTTCTAATCACTAATCTGGGGATAGCAAAAGCCAGCGCCATAAAGAGAGGAATACATGCAAGCATCGGCCAAATCACTAATTTATAAGAGAACATAAACATCTGCCCCGCTATCAATAACACAATGATTTGATTGAGAAGGATACCGACGGTAAATACAATGACAAAGGTCAGGCCGATTCGAAGTATCCCTTCTCCGGTAAGCATAGTTATCAGCTGTCTCTTGGTCATACCGATGGATTTTAAAATAGTAAGTTCCGGTCTTCTCTCCTGAATGGAGGTATAAGTCAAATTGATAAAATTCAAAATTCCAATCAATGCCAGAATAAAGCTCAGTGCTCCTCCAATCACAAGGAACATATGAATCATATCATCAAAATCCTTTGCATAGGTAAGTTTTGATTCATATCCAAGCTCCGGCTTCATTGTGCTGCAATAGTTTGACACATATTCTTCCGCTTCTTGTAGTTTATCATCTTCTACATCAAAGCACAACTTCATCGCCGCATCACTCTCCGGACAGTGCTTCAAATATTCTTCATCCAAAACCGTAATATAGATATCCAGACCGTGACTATGCTGCGGTCCCATGGCGTATGGAATATCGCCAAGGGCAAGCACCTCAAGCTCTATCACCTCTTCATCCGGCATTTTCACAGGAATTGTTTCTCCCACCTGATAGAAAGTGCCCTCAAGTTCTCCCACGATTGGCGTAGATACCACCGCATACTTACCGCTGCTAAATTTCTCCCAGTCAAGTTTTCCATCTACCAGTTCCATTTTTTCAAAAGGGAACTGACTCACGCCATAGAGATGGCAGGCAATCTCCTGCTCCTCATAAATGAATTGCTCCTGCCAATAGGGCTCCTCCCCATAGGCAAACCAGTCCTTATGCATCTCGTAAAAGGATTTCATTCTTTCATATGGCTCTCCGGCAAACTCATGCCATCCCTCAGCCATATAAACCGCACCGTTGTCCGTCAAACCGGGAGTGTGCAAAAAGTATTCCATATCCTCCACAGATACTCCCTGCAGATTATCATTTACTACGCTCACATTCATCACAGAGCCATCCGCCACCATGAAATCAGACACTGCAAAATGTTGAATATATGCATCTTTATCAATGCTTTCTGTGATGGAGACCGTGGCATTCATCACAATGACACTGAGCGCAATGGATATCATAACCGCGATAGTCTTTTTCCGTTTTCTCTTCAGGTTCTCCCATGCCATTCTGACAGGAGTCACCTTTTTACTTCGCTTCGTCTTGCGATTTAATTCCCCCGCATATTCCTGGAAACGCACTGCCTCCACAGGAGATATTTTCCCGATAATCCTGCAGGGCTTGATACAGCTGATTCGCACCGTAATCCAGGAGAACATGGCGCTAAACAGCATAATCCATCCATTGAAGGTGATGATACAGGGAACATTGAGCATAGCATTCACAAGCATGGGGAATACCAAAACAGACAAAATATATCCAAATAACAAGCCGCAGGGGACTGCAATCACACTTAATATAAATGCCTGCTTTATAACCAGCTTTTTTAGCTGTCTGTCTGTCATTCCCACGGTTTTCAGCAGCCCATAATACCGAATGTCTGCTGAAACGGCAATATAAAAAATATTGTAAATAATCAGGTAGCCGGAGGACATAATCAAAAGCAACAAAAAGGCTGCCAGAATTACAGCGGTCGGTTCAATATCCGCAGTCAGATAAGCCCAGTTCACACCGTCGTTTACTTCCGGTCCAAACCCCAGACGATTCTTAAGCTGCTCCATCTGTCGCTCTAAGTGAAATACTGTCGGGAAATTAAACTCAGCATTCACCGCCCCGGCGTAAATTCCGCTTTCTATATGTGCTTTTTCATCAGACGTATTCTCCCATGTAGGTGCAACCGCCTCCTGAAACTCCTTCGAGACATAAATCTGATTGACCATGGTTGCCGCAGGCTTCTCCCAAAAACCACAGAGTACGAAATCCTCCTCGCACATCTGCACACCGTTATATATTTTTAAATGGAGCACTGTTCCCAACTCATGTGGAAGTCCGAAATCATCCAGCACCCGGGTGCAGGTAGCTACTTCCTTTCCGGTCTTCGGAAGTCTCCCCGTGGTAGGTTTTGAAAAAGAATGCTTTGCACTGTCGGGCTCTGTATAACGAATCTCTGTATAGTCCTCATACAATTCTGTATTTTGTACATCACCCACAATGATACTGTAGGACAAATCATGAATTTCTTTATCCTTGGCAAGCTTATCATATTCTTCCATACTTATGAACTTAAAACCGGCGTGAGCATCCGTTCCCACCATATACATGGTAGAGAGTTCCGCGGCTTTGATAATGCTCTCTCCCACCGTAAAAAGGACTGTCAGCATCATGGAGGTCAAAATGATTGCAATCACCAGAATCATATTTCTCTTCCGGTTTGCCAACAGACTTTTTCTACAGACATTGTTGATACAACGATTATTGTTCACTTTACGCATTTTGCTCACCATCCTTTGCAAGCACGCGGCCATCCTCAATTCTGATGATGCGGTCCGCCATCTGCGCAATCTCTTCGTTATGGGTAATCATGACAATTGTCTGGTGGAACTTCTGCCCTGTAATTTTTAAAAGGCCAAGCACATCCTGACTCGTCCTGGAGTCCAGATTTCCTGTCGGTTCATCTGCCAGCACAATAGAAGGCTTGGTTGCCAGAGCTCTGGCGATGGCAACTCTTTGCTGCTGCCCACCGGAGAGCTGGTTTGGCATGCTGTTCAACTTCTCTTTTAATCCCAGCATATCCACAATTTCTTCCACATATTTTTCGTCCACTTCATTGCCGTCAAGCTGTATGGGAAGCACAATATTTTCATAAACATTTAAAATTGGCACCAGATTATATGCCTGAAAGACAAATCCTACCTTTCGTCTCCGGAAAATGGTGAGTTCCTCATCCTTCAAAGAAAAGATATCCTTTCCCTCCACACATACCTTGCCGGATGTAGGTCTATCCAGTCCGCCCAGCATGTTTAGCAGCGTGGATTTGCCGCTTCCACTGGTTCCCACAATTGCGACAAACTCTCCCTGTTCAACGCAAATATCCACCCCGTCTAACGCTTTCACGGGCACCTGTGACTCATTGTAGTATTTTTTCAGATTCTGTGTTTTTAATATTTCCATCCCTAAAAACCCTCTTTTCAAGTATTAAGCACTTTTTGTGCTTAGCATAAGCATATACGATCGGTCTTTCGAGATTCTTTCAGAAATCTTACAGTCCTGTAAGAATCCTACTTTTCTGTAAGATTGGGAAAGCATACATCAAAGGTGCTGCCTTTATTGACAGCAGAGCGGGCTTTGATATATCCTCCCTGACCTTCCACGATTTCTCTTGCAAGGAACAATCCCACTCCAATACCTTCCTTGTCATGTACTGCCTGCCCTCTATAGAATCTGCCAAACACCCTTGGAATCTCCTCTTCGTCCATCCCGATACCCTGATCGGCTATACGGATTCCGGAAAACATTTCATAGGAGAAGATGCTGATTGTGATCGTGGTCCCCTCATCGGAGTATTTGATGGCATTATCCAAAATATTATAGACCGCTTCCGTCACCCATTTTTTGTCAATCCTGACAGAAGCCGAAGGTTCGTCACCCACTACGATGGAAATGTTCTTGTTATGTGCCTTGGTCTTTCCCTGATTTACCACATCCGAAACGATATCTGTCAGAGAATGCACCTCTTTATCAAACTGAAAGATTCCTGTTTCCAACCGCGACATCTTCACCAGCGCCTGTATCAATGTCTCCAGTTTTCTTCCCTGCACAAGTATCTCTTCCGTATACTCCTTTAACCGCTCATCCTTTACCTGTTCCTCCAAAAGCTGTGAATACATCAAAATATTGGTAAGCGGAGTTTTGGTCTGATGAGAAATATTGGTAATCAACTCCTTCAGCCGATTTTTCTCTTCATCCAGCTTTTTCTCTGACATGGTTGCGCCGGTCAGATATCTCATCAGCTTGCTTTGGACCTTCGACAACTGGGTTTCATCAAAATTGTCCTCACGAAAATCCCCTGCAATGGCATCGTCCAGCATTTTATTCAGACAGTCGTACTCTTTTCTCCAAAACATTTACTCCTCCCACTTAAACACGTAGCCGATTCCGTATGCTGTGTGTATCAGTTTTTCACCCTTATTCTCTATCTTATCACGTAGGCGCTTTACCGAAACAGACAGCGCATTTTCATCCACGTACTGCTGATTCTGCCATACATAATCAATGAGTTTTTCTCTGGATAGTGTGACTCCGCTATTTTCCACCAGATATTTTAACAGCCGGATTTCTGTTTTACTCAACTCCATTTCCTGTCCATTCTTTTTGAAAATCAAATTATCAAAATCCAAATACAAACCGTTTCTCTCATACACGCTTTCCTGTTTTCCGCGCCCCAAAAGCTTTTGCACCCGCAGTCGCAGAGCCATCAGAGAAAAGGGCTTTGTGACATAGTCATCCGCCCCCAGTTTTAAACCGGTCACTTCGTCTATTTCCGTATCATTGGCAGTTAAAATCAATACCGGTACCTGTGAAGTCTTTCGCAATTTTCTCAGATAATCCAATCCGTTTCCATCCGGAAGATTCAAGTCCAGAATAATCAAATCAGCCTTTTCCACATGTTCCACTTTACCGAGGGAAAAAAAGGAATAAAAATCATATTCCTCCCCCAGAGTCAGCTCAATACCGTGATTGATGGAGGGGTCATCCTCGATAATAAAAATTGTTTTCTTCCTATCCACGTCTCTTTACTCCATTCGAATTGCTTCTATAATGTTTTGCCTCTTAAGCTTTACAATTTCAAAATAGGTTATCAACAGTACAATCCCCAGCACTGCCAAAATACTCCCCATTAATACATACCATGGGACAATATATTTTACAGGGAACACCTTTCTAATAGATAAATTTACGAGAAATGGCAGGGCGATTCCCCCCAAAACGCCACCCACAGATGCCTTTAGTGTACATAATATACTCTCGGAAAAAAGCATTTTCCGCAAGGCTGCACCTGTCATCCCAACGCTTTTTAAGACAGCAAACTCTCTGTTGCGCAAGCGGATATTGGAAGTGATGGTGCTGATAAAACCGACAAACCCAACAGTTGCCAATAGGATAACAAATCCATACAGGATTACTTCCGCCAGAACTATCGCCACATTCAACATTTTTGACATGGTGTCTTCCCTGCTGATTCTGACAATGTAACCCTGTTCCACATACGGGTCCTCGGTCAAAAGCGGATAATACTCATCTAACACCGCTCTGGCATATTCATTGAAATCCTCATCATCCTCCGGGAGACAATACCAATCGAAATATCGTGCTGAAGCATCAGGCACAATCACCATCATCGGAGGAGTGTGCACAGCGGCAAACGGCCACACCTCAAAGTCCTCCTTGTAAAGATAACCCTCTATCGGCAGAATAGTATTCATTCCCTCAGAGTTTGTCAGCACTACTTTCTCCATCTCCTCCATGTAGGGAATGATTGCTTTTTCCTCCCCATTGTCATTATAAGAAAAATAATTAATCAGAATATTACTTCCATATGGCACATCCGCAATCTCACATATCTTATCATACAATTCCTCCGTCAAGGAAACTACTTCAAATTCCATCCAGCCGGATTCACTGTATCGATTTGCTACTTTACTCATATCCCCTGTGTAAAAATTCTTATCAGGTATGGCTCGATAAGTGTCTTTGTCACTACCGATTCCGTATACCTCAAATTCCCCATAGGCATCTAATTTTTGATTAATCTCGTTATACGTTTCACACACAATCGGATGAAGAATATGTTGCCATCTCTGCCCGTTTTTCTGCTGAACCACATCCTCTCTCAAGGAACAGTAATCCACTGTCATTCTGTTCTGCTCAGATTTCATCCAATTTTTGATATCACGCGCCTGTGCAGCTATTCCGGCAGTCATAAGAATCAGCATAATGCCGAGGGAAAGTGCCCGAATTGTCGGTTTGTATACTGACTTATTTCTTTTCACATTCCTGTCTCCCAGCACTCCTTCAAAACCGAAAAGTGTCTTCCATAACTTGTTATCTTTTATTTTTGCCTCATCAATTTTCACAGGGTCTGTCAACTTAATACAAAATAGTGCCGGAATTTTTCCAACCTTTGCGGCCGGCTTATGCGCCGAAATATAAACTGTAGCAAAGGAAAAAAGTGCAGAAATAACAAGCGCAATATATGACACAGAAAACTCTAACCGAAAAACCCCCGGGCGCATGATAATACTTTCAGAAAGTTCATTGATTTGTTCAATATATAACCCTGCGGCTTTCACTCCCAGAAAGGCCAGGAGCATGCCTATAACCAGACCGACAGGAATCCCGGCTAAGCTAAGCCAAACACTCTCATACAAAACTGTTTCCCTGATTTGCTTTGCAGTGCCTCCCACACACTTCAGTGTCCCAAGCTCCGACATTCTCTGATTTGCCGATATATCAAATATATCAGAGATGACTGTAAATGACATGAAAAAAATGAACATTCCCAGAATCAAAGCCGGTATCAGGATAATTAACCTATATGCACCACTATAGTTTCCATAATCAGCCCCCAGAAAGTTCACGAGCATATTATTACCGCTGGCTGCAAAGCAAGAAACAGCCGTAATCAGAGAGGTGGCAATAGCGATTGCCAAAATCGCTCCATAGGTTCTTTTCTTATTGATTTTTATCTGACTCAGTGCAAGCTTTGCAGTAATTTTCATGCTTTTATCACCTCGTCATTCAATATTTTTCCATCTCCAATCGTGATAATTCTATCTGCTTGAAACGCAATTTTATCGTCGTGCGTAATCAGCAAAATCGTCTGATTGAATTTCTGGTTATAATATTTTAAGAGGTCCACTACTTCTCTGCTTGATTTACTGTCAAGATTTCCTGTGGGTTCATCCGCCAGAATGAAAGAGGGTTCATTTATCAAAGCTCTGCCAATCGAAACTCTTTGCTGTTGTCCTCCCGACATCTGCCCCGGCAGATGCTTCGCTCTTGTCTCAAGTCCTAACGTTGAAACAATATCATTCAATCTTTTTTTATCTTCCAGCCTTCCGTCAAGAAGCCAGGGCAACATGATGTTCTCCTCTGCTGTCAAGGTTGGTATCAGATTATAGAATTGGTAAATCATACCGATGTTTCTGCGTCTGAAAATGGAGCGCTCATCATCACTCATCTCAAAGATTTTCTTTCCATCTATGCTGACGGAACCGGACGTAGGGAAATCAATGCCACTTATCAGATTCATCAGCGTAGATTTACCGGAGCCGGAAGCACCGACGACTGCCACGAATTCCCCTCTTTTCACTGAAAAAGAGATTTTATCCAGCGCGACAACCTTTGCCTCCCCATCCCCATATGTTTTTGTCAATTCAGAAACTTGTAATACAGTCATTTCATTTCTCCTTCTTCTTGATTTATGTTCAGCCTATCAAAAGAAAATGACTGTCACATGACTATTCAGAAAAAGAAAGTGACGTTTTAGTCACTGAAAGAACTTAAGTCTAACCAAAGTTCCCTGACCATGCTCTCCGAAATCCATATCAATATCCCCTCCCTGACCTCTCATGATAGAGAGTGCAAACGGCAATCCGATTCCAAAGCCGTTGTCATTGGTCGAGTACTTGAATCGCTGAAACATGGCTGCGTACATACTTTTATCCATTCCCACGCCACAGTCCTTTACAGAAATCCATTGATACATTGCGTTGGAACCGCTGTCTATCACTATCTTCCCACCTTCAGGCGAATGTTCTATCGCGTTTTTTACAATGTTGAGCAACGCTTCAGCCGTCCACCCTGCATCACAATCTATCACACAATCATGGATGATTTCTATGCTCTGCTCCTTTATATCCACAAGAATACTGACCGCAGGAAGCACTTTTTCGCAGATTTCTGAGACCTTTACCGGTTTCATGGAAAATGTTAATGCACCCGCATCAATTTTGGTCATCTTGAGTAACGTCCCCACCAGCCATTCCATTTTATTTAATGAGAACTTGATATTTCTGATAAATTCCTGCTGTTTTTCAGGCTCCGCCACCTCCAGAAGCTCTGTCATAATGTTCATGGAAGTGATTGGAGTTTTCAACTGATGTGAAATATCCGCCATATATTCCGCCAGCACATTTCTTTGCTTTTCAAGATTTATCAATTGTTCATTCTGGGCATTCAAAATAGCATATATGTCATTCTTTAGAATAGAAAAAGCACCTTCCCTGTTGTCTCTTATATCGATTTGTTCGCCGGAAGAATAGCTTTTTAATCTTTCCGACAAGTCCTCAATTTCTTTTTTACTAACCCACACGATATCCTATCCCCCTAACGGTTTCAATCTCCAAAGCATCTCCCACTTTTTCGCGAAGTCGTTTAATATAGACCGTCAGAGTATTATCCTCAACAAAGCTTCCATCCACATCCCATATTCTTTCCAATATCTGGGCTCTTGTGAGCAAAATCCCCCTGTTCGTGGCAAATATCAACAACAATCTATATTCCAGGGCAGTAAGTTCCACCAGCTGCTCTCCTATATACACTTTGCCGGATTTAGTATCAATCTTCAGCTTTCCAAGGTGAATCATTTCCGTATTACTGCCATCATTTCTCTCAAGCGTCCTCTTGACTCTGGCTAATAGTTCCCTGACTTTGAAGGGTTTTACCACATAGTCATCCGCGCCCTCGTCAAAAGCACGAACAATGTTTGCTTCATCATCTACCACTGTCAAGAAAATAACCGGAACACTTTTTTCTTGTAGCCTGTGACTTACTTCAAACCCGGTACCATCAGGAAGCTGCAAATCCAGAATTGCTAAATCAAATGAACCCTTTTCTATTTCTGAAAATGCCTTTTTCAGCGTCGCAGCATGTATCGGTTCATAGCCCTCCATACTAAGAGCATAAGTAAGTCCTGATGCTATCATGACATCGTCTTCTAACACCAAAATCTTTTTCATAGCAGTGTTCCCCCCTACTGTCTAGTTCATCCCGGCTGCCATCTCAAGTATCATCATTCCGCTGAGATGCTGGGCCAAATCAACCACACCTGCAGGCTGTTGATCCAGCTTGGCTCCGATGATTCCTCTAGTGTCCATTCCTTTCTCACAGATTACCCGGGCGTTTTCCAAAATCATTTCTTTGATATCCTTCGCATCCTGTGTAAAGAGCACCAGTTCTGTAAAGTAACGAATCATAATCCCCTTAAACAGTCCGCAGTCATCCTTCCCCTCGTAGGGAATCACCCCGCCAAATGCATCACAAAGTCTTTTCTTTGCAGCTGCCGCAATTCGAAATGCCAGTGTCAAATCTTCCTGCTTTTTACCGATTTTATATCTCTCCAAAGCAGCACCTGCCATAACACCCTGACAATAGGTAAAATCCCACTCATAATCGATTTTACCATCGCCCAGTCGATTGATGCCGTCATAGACAATCCCCTGCCCAACATCCATCAGGTGGTCTCTGTTCCACTCAAAAATACGATTGCCCCACGCAAGGTCCTCTTCTCTTCCCAGTCTCTGGAAGAGACGGTATGCAAGAATGGCGGCCGGTGCATTTGCGGGTGTATTTTTGTAATCGAGCTGGTCCTTTTTCCAAGCCAAACCACCGGATTGAAAGTCATTCCAAGCAGTCTTGATATCCTCCCAGATAGTTAAGACATTATCAAGATATTGCTTCTCTTTTGTGACATCATAAAGCCGAAGCTGTGCCAACGCCATCCATTCCATATCGTCATACCAATTGTTTAAAAAGGTATTCCCGTTCTCACGATAGGTTCCTGCAAGCTCCGCACGAATCCGCTCCATATACCTTTCATCATTGGTCCTGATATATCCATCCAGCAGTGCATCAATCACATGCGCATGCCACCAATAGACAAATTTATCCTCCGGGTTGGCCGGCAGATGCTGCTCAAATACTCCCCGCTGTTCATTCCAGAAT
>JAILPF010000132.1 GCA_024699575.1 Acetatifactor sp.
TCTCCTTTAAGGATACCCCGACAGATGCGGTGAGTGTACTTCGGGCTTCCTTCTTTGCCATCATCCCGCCCACCATCATCTTCGCGATTTTCCAGAAGCAGATTACGGATGGTGCAGCGTCGGGTGCAGTGAAGGGATAAATAGTCACAATAGATTGCGATAGAAAGGAATGTAACATATGGCTAAGGTTGCAGACAGTTATTTTAAGGTTGACCCCTGGAAGGTGGTGGAGGAAGGGTTTGATCCGGAATACGGATTGACCGCCGAATCTGTTTTCTCATTGGGTAACGAATACATGGGTGTGAGAGGCTACTTTGAAGAGGGATACAGCGGCAGCAGGCTTCTTGGCAGTTATTTCAATGGAGTATATGAACGTCAGAAGGCAGATGCACCGGGATATAAAGGAATTGTGCAGGAGACGGAGTTCATGGTGAACAGTCTGGACTGGCTGCATGTGAGAATTCGCGCAAGGGAGGAAGAACTGAACCTCGCGACGAGCAAGGTGAGCGATTTCTATAGAGAGCTGGATTTACAGAGTGGTTGTCTGACCAGGAGCTTTGCGTGGGAGACGAAGCAGGGAACTCTGAAATTATGTTTCGAACGGTTGATTTCCATGGTGCACAGTGAGGAAGCTGCACAGCGTATCACTGTAAGCTCTGAGGACTATCAGGGCGAACTTAAGATTTGTATCGGACTTGATTTTGATACGGTACACGGTGGGGACAAAAAGCTGTGGGATATTCCGGAACGGAAAGCTGAGGCTAATAAATGTTACATCAAGGGGCGTACTAAGGTTACCGGTATGGAGGTGGAAAGCTTTTGTCATATTAGCGGGAGCTTTACAGAAAAGTGGAGTGCAACACCTGTGTCGGAAGACGACAAAGCAGCAGTGGAATACAGTATACAGATTGCAAAAGGTGAAAAAGTCATCCTGGAAAAGAAAGTGATTAACATCACCCCTCTTGCAAAAAATTCTCAGACAGGCAGTGCGGCATGGAGCAGATTAGAACAGATGAGTTTTGACGGCATGCTTGCCGAGAGTAAGAGCTGGTGGGCGGATGTGTGGAACAAATCCGATATTGAAATTCTGGGGGATGAGGAGAATCAGCAAGGTATCCGGTTCTGTATTTCCCAGATGTTTCAGACCTATCACGGAGCCATTGAGGGAACCAATATCGGAGCGAAGGGACTGACCGGTGAGGCATACAATGGTAATGCATTCTGGGATACGGAGACTTATTGCCTACCCTTCTTTCTGTTTCATGATAAACAGGCGGCCAGAAATCTTTTGTATTTCAGATATGCCACACTGGACGAGGCAAGAAAAAGAGCGCAGGCTTTGGACTGCAAAGGAGCATTCTATCCGATTGCAACCATCAGCGGACGGGAGTGCTGTAGTCTCTGGCAACATGCCAGCCTTCAGTTACAGGCATCCACAGCGGTTGCCTATGGCATCTGGTGCTATGAGAAGATTACCGCAGATACTTCATTCGTGGAGGAGTATGGTTTGGAGATGCTGATTGAAATCAGTAGAATGCTGGCGACAAGAGGAGATTACAATGCAGACCACACACGCTACGGATATTACTGCGTGATGGGACCTGATGAGTTTCAGATGATGGTGAACCAGAACTGCTATACCAACTACATGGGTCGATTTACTTTCCGCTATACCTTAGAGGTGATGGAGAGAATGAAAAAGCAGGCACCGGAGTCTCTTGCAAAAGTAAAAGCAAAAGTCGGTTTTGACGAGAAGGAAGGCCACGACTGGCAGGAGAAGGCTGATGCCATGTACATTCCTTATGATGAGGAAAGACAGATATTTGAGCAGCATGAGGGATATTTCGAACTGCCTCATGTTGATGTGGACGCAATTCCGGTGGAAGAATTCCCCTTGTATAATCACTGGTCCTACGACAGAATTTACCGGAACGATATGATTAAACAGCCGGATGTGTTGATGTTTTTGCTACTGTTTAATTCTTCCTTCTCTCAGGATATCATCCGGAAAAATTATGAATTTTATGAACCCAGATGTATTCATGAGAGTTCGCTTTCACCCTCTGTGCATTCCATTCTGGCACAACAATTAAACAGACCGGAGGAGGCATTTGATTTCTTCCGCTTTGCCACCAGAATGGATTTGGACAATTACAATCGCAACAGCGGAGAGGGCTTGCATACGACTTCCATCGCAGCGGCGTGGATGAACATCGTATATGGTTTCGGAGGACTCAGGTCCGACGGAGAAATGCTTTCCATGGCACCGGGAATTCCGAAACAGTGGGATGGATACAAATTCCGTGTTGTCTATGGTGAGGAAGTGCTCTGTGTGGAAGTAGATAGGAAATCTGTGCGTTTGCACACGCAAAAGGGCGGAGAGATTTCAATGAAAATCTACGGACAGATTTGTAAGATCGCGGGAGAAACGATGGAATTTGCAATGAAATAAAGGAGGTGGGTATGATGCCGGAATGGGTGATTTTGGAAGAGGGTTACGCAGAAGAGAATGCTCCTTCTTTAGGAAACCGTTTTTTGGTCGGCAACGGATATATGGGTGTCAGGGGTACCCTGGAAGAGTATGAGGCTGATAAACTGCCGGCAGTCAATCTCGCCGGAATATATGACAAAGCCGGGGACGGATGGCGCGAGCCAATCAATGCTCCCAATCCCTGCTATGCATATCTGAAGGTGGATGGAGAGATTTACCGTCTGCCGGACAGAGAGGCAAAGTCTCACAAAATGGGAGTTGATTACCGCCACGGTATTTTTTTCAGAGAGACTGTATGGCATACACAGCGAGGGAATATTAAGCTTTGGACCGAACGCTTTGCAAGTATGAGTGATGTGCATGTGTTGGGAATGCGTTACAGAGTCTGTGCTGATTTCCATGCGGATGTGGAACTGCTTACCGGAATCGACAGTGCGGTATGGGATTTGAACGGACCGCATCTGGAGAGACTGGCGATGAAAGAGCGGGACAATACATTGTTGGTGTATGCATATACCCACGAGGAAGATATACCGGTTGCTGTGGCAGAGAAAGTAAAAGCAGACTTCCCCACACAAATCAGAACCACGGTAAAGGGCGAAAAGATGCTTCACAGAATCAACCTGATTACCAAGCCGGGGGAAGAGTATTCCATTGAAAAAACAGCGGTGGTCTATACCGGGAAAGACTGCAAAAATCCGGAAGCGGAGGCACAGCGGGCGGTGGAAGCAAAATGTGAGGAGGGGTATGATGCTCTTCTTGCAGCGCATGTGGAACGCTGGGAAGAACTTTGGAAGCACTCAGAAGTAACAATTCTGGGGGATGAGTCAGCCATGAGAGCTGTTAATTATTCCCTGTATCATCTGCACTCCATTGCACCCAGACATACGGACAGCCTGTCCATACCGGCCAGAGGCCTGTCCGGTCAGACCTATAAGGGCGCGGTGTTCTGGGATACCGAAATGTTTATGCTGGATTTCTTCTTAATGACGGATCCTGCAACAGCAAGAATTTTAATGAAATACAGAATCGATACTCTCGAAGGTGCATTGAAAAAGGCGGCCCACTATGGATTTGAAGGGGCATTTTATGCCTGGGAGAGCCAGGAGGGTGGATTTGATGCCTGCTCCGATTACAATGTGACGGACGTATTTACCGGTCGTCCGATGCGCACCTTTTTTAAGGATAAACAGATGCACATTTCCGCGGCGGTGGCCTATGGAATCCTGCGCTATGTGGAATGGACGAAGGACATCACTATTCTGGATGAAAAGGGTGTCCGCACAGTGGTGGAGTGCGCTAGATTTTATTACAGTCTGCTACTGAAACATCTGAATAAACCTTATTATGAAATTCATGACGTAATTGGACCGGATGAGTACCACGAGCGTATCAACAACAATGGTTATACCAATCGTATGGCTAAATTTACTCTGGAGAGTGCGGTAGAGGTTTTGAAAAAAGCAAAACAAAACGGTACCCTCCCGAAAGAGTATGATGCGGAAAAACTGTGTGAAGAGTTCGAGGATGCTGCCCGCAAGCTCTATCTTCCCAAACCGCAGCAGGATGGGGAGAAAAAGGGAGTTATCGAGCAGTTTGACGGATATTTTACACTGGAGGACGCAAGCCTAGAGCAGGTAAGGGGAAGACTTCTGCATGAGAAGGAGTACTGGGGAGGTGCTTACGGTGTGGCATCCCATACTCAGATTATCAAGCAGGCAGACGTAGTTACCTGGCTGAATTTGTTCAGTGAGGAATATGATGTGGAGACACTTCGAGAGAATTGGGAGTACTATGAGCCCAGAACCGAGCATGGTTCTTCTCTGAGTGCGGGCATGTATGCGATGCTAGCCTGCAAGATCGGGGAACCCGACAGGGCGTATCCGTTTTTCTTAAAATCCGCTATGGCGGATTTACAGGCAGGTGGAAAGGAGTGGGCCGGACTGATCTATATTGGGGGTACACACCCTGCGGCAGCAGGTGCGGCTTACATGACTGCCATCAGAGGATTTGGTGGAATCACAATAGAAAATGGCAAACTGGTTTGTCGTCCCAGTCTGCCAAAATCAATTCAAGGTATGCAATTCCATGTCTTTTACGGAGGGCAGGAATATGAGGTCAATATTGAAGGAAATGAGAGCAGTGTCAAAGCGTTTTGACGCTGTCTCTCTCCACCAGTCTGGTGGGAAGTGTGATTTCTGTGGTATCTAAAGTCTTTCCGTTGAGGAGTTGCAACATGAAATCCACTGCCAGCCTTCCCTTCAGGTTCATATCCTGATGGATGGTGGTGAGTGGTGGCGTGACAAGCTGGGCAAGACTGATGTCATCAAAGCCGATGATGGATAAATCTTCCGGAATGCGCACGCCTTTTTTGCGCAGAGCCGCCATGATTCCTGCCGCCATAATATCGGCAGAGACCACAAGACCGGTCATATCGGGATGCTTGACAATCTCATTGCTCACCAGTTCGCAGGATGCGATATCCATTTCCTGCTGGAACACGATACTCTTGTCGAATGGAACGGAGGCTTCCGCAAGGGCAGCTTTGTAACCAAGGAAGCGTTCCTGCAATACACCGCCGTCTTTGATGTTGGGGGAGGCAAATCCGATTTTGCGATGCCCTTTTTCAATCATATGACGGGTGGCGTTGTAGCTTCCGGTGAAGTCTTCCAGACCTACATTACAGAATTTTTTAGTATGAATATAACTATCAATCAGTACCACCGGGATATTCAGACCTGCGAGGGAATCATAGAATTTATCCTTGAAAATGCCGGTGAAAAATAATCCGTCCATGTTCCAGCGCTGCAGAAAAGTCACCAGTTCTTCTGCTGTTTCCACGGTGCGGAGCATGAGATAGTAGCCGTTTTCACGTAGGGTAGATTCAATGGCACCGATGGTTGCGGAGTGGAAGGGGTCTTCCATGAAATTGGCATTATCCCTGGTGATAACATGGTTGACAAAGCCAATCACTTTGGAGGAGCTGGACACCAGAGAACGTGCGGACATATTCGGAACATAGCCCAACTGTTTGATGGCATCATTGATTTTTTGAATCGTTTCCGCGGAAACACGATTATCTTTTCCGTGGATAACATTGGATACTGTTGTGGCACTTACGCCGGTAGCTTCTGCGATATCTCTGATAGTGACCATGATAACTCCTTTGTTTTCTAAAGAACGTTAAACGTTCAACGCATTATGATATATAGAGTTTAGCATATTTTTGTGGGAGGAGCAAGATGATGATAAAAGGAATCATATTTGATTTGGATGGCGTGCTGGTATCCACGGACGAAATGCATTATCAGGCGTGGAAGCGCCTTGCCGGGGAACTTGGGATTACCGCATTTACCAGAGCAGATAACGAGAGACAACGCGGAGTAAGCCGTATGGCATCCCTGGAGGTTGTTTTGGAAAAGTCGGATAAGGTGTATAATGAAGAGGAAAAGATTGCTCTGGCAGAAAAAAAGAACGGGTATTATCTGGAACTGCTGGAGCATATGGATGACAGTGCGGTGCTGGAAGGGGTAAAGAACGTTCTGCAGTTTTTGAAGGATAAAGGATATTTACTTGCAGTGGGTTCTGCAAGTAAAAATGCGCCTGCTATCCTGGAAAAGACAGGCTTAATGCCTTATTTGGATAAAGTAAGCTGTGGCTTGGATACCACGAAGTCCAAGCCGGACCCAGAGGTATTTCTTGTGGCAGCAAAAAAATTGGGACTGCCTCCTGAGGAATGTCTGGTAGTGGAGGATTCTAAAGCGGGTATCGAGGCTGCAAAAGCAGGGCTGATGCGCTCTCTTGGTGTGGGACCATTCTATCAGACTTTGGGGGCAGATTTCTGTGCTGAGGCTTTGTGTAAAGTGCAGAATTGGGAGGAGGTACTATTGTGAAAAAAAGAGCAGTTATTTTGCAGTACATTTTATTGGTATGTCTCGTAGCAGCTTCTGTCTGTGCCATCGGACCGCTTAAGAAATCTCTGGCGCAAAAGGCGGACAGAGAGTTGCTTGCAGCATCTAAGGTGATTTTATATGACGGTACGCTTTCCTTAAAGGATGCGACGGAAGAGGACATCAAGAACACTGCGGAGAACAACAGAGATTTTACATTGATGCATTGTACGGATACGGAAGTTCTGGTCAATGGGCAGGAGTGCTATGTATATGACACAAATGTTAATCATACAAGAAGCTGGGTCAGTAGCTATTATCCTCCACAATCCAGAACGCCTATAGCCTACTTTGATTTTGAGGGAACGGTAGAGGTGCAGGTAAAGGTCCCGAACATTGAATTGGAAAGTGTAAAGGTAAGCCCGCTTTCCTATGAAATCGAGCCGACAATCGATGCGGAGAATCATACCGTGACCTTCCGGGTGGATACTCCGGATACTTACACGGTACAATTCAATGATGCACCGGAGCGTGCGGTACATATTTTTGCCTATGCCATCGAGAAGGAAGAGGAGATTCCGGATGCAGATGATCCCAATGTAATCTATATCGGACCGGGTGAGTGGGACA
>JAILPF010000176.1 GCA_024699575.1 Acetatifactor sp.
AGGTGAATTTTTGAAATTTGGTGAGAATTTATACCTGATGCCGAAGGGAATGCCGCAACTAAAAGGGTTAAAGGTGCTTCGACCGGGATTGCAGCTGGGGGCGATGAAGAAGAATCGCTTTGAACCATCCCATGCTTTGGCACTTGCGATGGCTCCAAATGAAGCAAAATATGCATTTTATCTTTCTTCTGAAGATAAACTTACAAGAGACTATCTGAATGGTCTGACGTTCCCGGCGGAAGGAGAAAAGGGCTGGTATCTGATCTGCGTGGATGGGTTCAGTCTGGGATGGGGGAAACTCGCAGGCGGTATCATGAAAAATCATTATCCGAAGGGTCTTAGAAAATAAAAGGGATAGGTGTGCAATGCGTTGTAAAGTTATTTACGAGGATGATTATTTAATTGTTATTTTGAAGCCTGCCGGATTGGCAACACAGACAGCCAAAGTGGGAGAAGCGGATGTGGTCAGTGAATTGAAAAAATACTTGCGCCGGGACAAGGAGCCGTATCTGGGCGTGGTGCACAGACTGGATCAGCCGGTGGAAGGTCTTCTGGTCTTTGCCAAAGATAAAAAGACAGCTGCGGATTTGACAAAGCAGCTCGGGCAGGGAACATTGAATAAACAGTATTATGCTGTAGTATGTGGAAAACCGAAGACTTCGGAGGGGGAACTTGTGGATTATCTCTACAAGGATGCAAACGGGAAAGCGGCCGTGACGGATGCAGAAGGAGGATTGGAGAAGGGAGCCAAAAAAGCTGTGCTTCAGTACCGTGTAGTTCGGGAGATGGAATCACGACCTCCTATTTATCTGATGGATATCCACATTGACACAGGAAGATTCCACCAGATTCGTGCACAGATGTCCCATGCCGGAATGCCTCTTTTGGGGGACAAAAAATACGGCACTGAGGACTCCATCGCACTCTCGAGTCAAAGACAGGTTCGCACCGTAGCTCTTTTTGCGTATTCTGTAGCATTTGTCCATCCGCGCAGCGGCAAAAATATGCAGTATACGGTCATGCCAACGGAACATCCCTTCCAATAATCGACAGAAGAAAATCGTATAATTTGAATAGATTGTCTTATACTATCCTTAGAACAGCGTACGGGATGGTAGTGTGATGGACAAATTAAAAGAGAATAAGCTGGTTACACTGCTCCTGCTAATTGGGGTGGTGTATTTTTTGCTACAATTTATTGTACCTCTGGTGGCGCCTGTCCTTGTGGCGCTTCTTTTTTTGACAATTTTTGGGCCTTTCTTAAAGAAAATGCAAGAAAAGTTGCATATTAGACGACAAATTGGTGCATTATTACTGATTATTTTGACGGGAATCCTGCTTATTGGGATTTCATGGGTCTTGGTTACATGGATTGTGGGTAGCTTTCCGGTATGGATGCACAACTTTAAAAACAACGAAATATGCGCGGAAATTTATCTGAGATTGGAAAAGGAACTGGCAGCTTTACCGGAACGTATTTTGCCGGGAGTACTGAATCGTTCCTTCAACTGGGTGAAGAGTCTGATTGCTGTCGGGGGATTTTTGCTGGTATTTGTGATTGCGGTTATCCTGCTTGCGAAGGACTATGATGAACTGTTTAACCGGATGCTGGAGAGGGAAGAATACCATGTTTTATTGGAGGTTATATGCGGAGTAATCCGGTATGTGGCGACGTACGTGAAAGCGCAGCTTATTATCATGAGTCTAATCGGGGTGGTAGCGGCTGCTACGCTCGGATTGGGCGGTATACGGCAGGGCTTCCTTTGGGGAATTCTTGCAGGAATTTTGGATGCGCTTCCATTTGTCGGCACCGGGGTGATTTTGATTCCTCTGTCCCTGGTCCGGTTTGTTTATGGAGAATACGGAAGGGGTATCCTGTGTATCGGACTATACGTCGCATGTATTTTCCTGCGGGAAATACTGGAGCCGAGGCTGATAGGAGAGCGTCTGGGAGTGAAACCGATTGCCATATTACTTTCTCTCGTGGTAGGCATTAAGCTGTTTGGTGTAGCTGGTATTTTAAAAGGACCGCTTGGCTTTGTAGTGATTTATGAAACATTGAACAGCCTTGCAAAGAAATCCTGAATCAGAGGAATGCAAGTGCGGACAGAAAGCTTGGAAAATCCGTCTTGCTTGATGAGGTAGACATACCGCAGGATGGACAATCCGGTTACCTTGCGCAGAACGGTATCGCCGTTTGCAAAGGAATCTCCCCAGGTTTTCTCCGGAATAAAGGCAAGCCCCAGGTTTTCGTGCAATAGTTTTCTTAAGATGGTCGGATTATCCACGCGGATAGATATATTGGGCTGGAAACCGGCTGCGCTCAGCGTGTCCATAATCATTTTTTCCAGTGACCATCCGCTTCCCAGGCTAATGAATTCTTCGGTAGTTAAATCCTGAAGAGTAAGTGCCTTTTTGGACAGGAGAGGATGCCCTTTGGGGATGGCAAGAAGAATCCGCTCTTTCAGCAGAGGGAAAGCACAGGATGATGTGATGGGGTCTGCGGAGGCAACGATTTTCAGATCAGCGTCCTGGGCTTCTTCCGAGGAATTGTCCCACTGGGATACCCGGAAACTGATATGGGAAGTATTGGATTTTAAGAAGGTTAATAGCTGTGGGAGAAACAGGGAGGCACAGCCAACAAAAAGGGAAAGCTCCTGCTCCTGCCTGCCGCATAACTCCTGTATCTGGGTCATTGCTGCCTCATAGCCCTGCCTTGTCCGGCGAACAAAGTCTAAAAAAATTTCACCGTTTGCGTTCAAAGACAGATGTTTTCCCTGCCTGGTAAACAGCGGGTATCCAACCTCGCCCTCCAGCCGTTTGATGGTCTGGCTAAGGGAGGATTGGGAAATATGGAGAACCTCCGCGGTTTTTGTCACGCTCATGGTTTGGGTTAATTTTTCAAAGTATTCCAGCTGTTGTTTATCCATTAGTCAAAACCTCTGCTAATATAAAAATATATAATTCTAAACTAATATAGATA
>JAILPF010000206.1 GCA_024699575.1 Acetatifactor sp.
GTGGCGATGTCGCAATGGAGTTTTTGAAGACATTTGGAGAGGAAGTTTGTGTCCCCGGTAAAAATCCGGATAAATATCAACTTGATTTATGGCTTGCTAATCTGCTAGTCTTACAACAAGCAGGAATACCCAAACAGAACATTGCGGTAACGGATATCTGCACCTGCCATAATCCCGATATTTTATTTTCACATCGTGCAAGCAAAGGAAAACGTGGCAATCTGGGAGCTTTTTTAATGTTAAAAAAATAATTATAAGAAAAGGGGTTTTGTTATGTCAAATATTTTGGTATGTGATGATGATAAGGAAATAGTGGATGCCATTGAAATCTATCTAAAACAGGAAGGCTATAATGTTTTGAAAGCATATGACGGCGAACAGGCTATTGAAATGCTGGAACAGGAAGAAATTCACTTGCTGATTATGGATGTGATGATGCCGAAACTGGATGGAATTCGAGCAACATTAAAGATTAGAGAATACAGTAGTATTCCAATCATAATGCTGTCAGCCAAGTCGGAAGATACGGATAAGATATTTGGATTAAATATTGGAGCGGATGATTATATTACAAAGCCCTTCAATCCATTGGAACTTGTGGCCAGAGTAAAGTCCAATCTGAGAAGATACACTTCTCTGGGAAGTATGAACAACGAAAATAAGTCGCTCTATCAGGTCGGAGGACTGATAATCGATGATGATACCAAACAGGTGACTGTGGATGACGAATCAGTGAAATTAACACCGATAGAGTATAACATACTTCTTCTACTGATGAAAAATAAAGGGCATGTTTTTTCGATTAACCAGATTTATGAAAAAATATGGAATGAGGATGCAATCGGCGCGGATAATACAGTCGCTGTGCATATCAGACATATACGTGAGAAGATTGAGATAAACCCCAAAGAACCCAGATACTTAAAGGTTGTCTGGGGCGTCGGATACAAGATTGACGAACAGGAATAGTTGGATATTGGAGAAAAATCTAATGAAAATTATAAGAGCTATCTTTCAGAAAAAAAGATTACTGCTTGCCGTCTTTCAACATATAGCAGCTGCTGTGATTATGTTAATCATAGCAAGTGTTTTGTTGGAATCAAAGGTTACCATATCCACAATCAATGGAGAAGAAATATATCGTGTTAACGCTTTTGAACCAAATAAAAGCTTTGAAGATTCCGATTTGTTTCATAAAATTTTCGAGAGTTCTGTTGAAGATGTCACTCGTTTGGTTGTTATAAAGAGTCAGATGGAGACGGATGGATATTTTGATTCTTCAAAATATGTTGATGTTACAAAATATGCGAACCGTAAAGGAACCGGTAACAATTGTCCCATAACTGCGATTTACAAACTGGATGATTTAATTAAATGGGGAAAATACGGTGTTCAGTATCATGTAAAGACCATGCCGATGAGTGATTTCCTTTTTTATTTTGATACCCCTATTTCGATTGACCAATTTGGAATCGACGAGTTTGGGGACCTTTATTTTAAAGGTTATTCCAGCAACGAGATTTTATATAAGAAATACGAATATGAGAGCGAGCCATATACCGAGGATGCCACAAATTATGAGCAAATATCTTTTTTACTGTCAATGCTGTCGGATGAAGATATAAATGAACTTATTTTTTCTTATTTGACAAACACAATTTTCAATCAGTTCACAAGTTATCGTGATGAAGAAGGGGAACTGATGGTCTCCTTCCCGATTGTTGAGTGCAGATACAGTATGATTGATGGGCAGAATCAGCTTACAAGCTGTGCGAACAACTGGGTGGAATATATGAAACTCCAGGATAATCTGGTTGAGACAATTGAGA
This sequence comes from Acetatifactor sp., assembly GCA_024699575.1. Taxonomy (GTDB): domain Bacteria; phylum Bacillota; class Clostridia; order Lachnospirales; family Lachnospiraceae; genus Acetatifactor. The sequence goes on from JAILPF010000206.1 coordinate 1,830, forward strand.
GTTTGCAGACCAATTATCGCCAGTATCAGGAAAAAAGAACTCTTTATCATGAGCAAGACAGTAATTTGAGATATGTTGTGAGAATGGTTACTGAGGAAGGACCGCAGACTTATACGAATGTCTCATCGTTGATGAAGGCAACTGACAGCGATATTACGGAGTTTTTTGAGGAGTACAGAAGATATTTCATTTATTATCCCGATTCACTGGAGTTTTTTGGAAACACTAGCCTGACAGAAAATGATGTGTTTAAATATGTCAGTGAATACGATTATGCTTATCCGGACACTACGCATATTTGGATTGGGGTTGATACCGAGTATCCGGTGCAGGGAGATTCTTTTGGTATGGCACATGATGCATTTCAGGGAATTGTACCACGACTTCCTTTTTATGCGGTTTGCATAATTGCGTTAGCCTTTTTATGGTGTGGAATTGGTATTTATCAGATTATCAATACCGGTAAATGGTATGACGAGAAAGAGGAAAAACAGTTAAAACTGTATAAAATAGATTATATTTGGACAGAAGCAATGCTTACATTTTTTTCATTATTTTTGCTTGGCTGTCAATGGGGAATTTTACAACTGAATGCAATTGTGAATGAGAGTAATCTGGAAGGCATTGAGAGGACAGACTGGTATCGGTATGGCTGCTTCGCGATGTTTGGTTTCCTTTCCAGCTGGGTTTTCTGCATCTTTTTTTACAGCCTGGTCCGTAGAATTCAAGGCAGAAATCTCTGGAAAAAAAGCTTGTTCTGCATGATATTCAGAGGTGTTTTCCGGGTGTTTGATTTTATCCTGACACATGGAAATGCTGCAGTGAGAACTCTGATTATGTACAATCTGTTTTTACTTTTGAATGTGCTTGGAGTTTATTTGCTTTATACCTATCGTACCGTTTTCGGCATTGTGTTTACAATCATAATTTCCATGGTTGTTTTTGACGTGTTTATAGGAATGATTCTGTTTAAGAACAGCGCTGAAAGGAGCGATATTGTGGACGGAATCAATCGCATCAGAGGAGGGGAAGTAGAGTATAAGCTTAATGTTGATACCCTTCGCGGAACGAACAGGGAGATGGCAGATGCGGTAAATAATATTGGTGAGGGAATACGTAAGGCTGTATCGACCAGTATGAAAGATGAGAAGATGAGGACGGATCTAATTACCAACGTATCTCATGATATAAAAACGCCACTGACATCCATTATCAATTATGTTGATCTGATCAAGAGAATGGGTATTCAGGAAGAACCGTTAAAGGGGTACATTGCGATTTTGGATACAAAATCACAGAGACTGAAACAATTGACAGATGATTTGGTAGAGGCTTCCAAGATTTCTTCCGGCAATATCAAGCTGGATAAAAAAGATATAGATTTGACTGAATTGGTCAGTCAAACAATAGGCGAGTTTTCGGATAAACTGGAGGAAAAAAGACTTACAGTTATCTTTGAAAACAGCACTTTGGCTACTCACATTTATGCGGACAGTCGCAGGATGTGGAGAGTAATTGAAAATCTTTTTAATAATCTCTGCAAGTATGCGCTTGAGGGTACAAGGGTTTATATTGATATGAAGGTTAATGAGGGTGTGGTTGAACTTTCTATCAAAAATATTTCCAAGGAGCAAATGAACATCAAGCCGGAAGAACTGACAGAGAGATTTATACGAGGTGATTCTGCGCGCTCCACAGAGGGCAGTGGATTAGGATTATCCATTGCAAGAAGTCTTGTCGAAGTTCAGGGTGGAAATTTTGAGATTCAATTGGATGGAGATTTATTTAAAATCGTGATTCGATTCCCGGAATACAATCCGCAACCATTTGAACTGATTGATATGACGGGACAGGAAAAATAATGCGATATCTAAAAAAGAGAACGGTTACTATAATGGAAACCGTTCTCTTTTAAATATTTATTCTAAGATAATATCTTCATGGGTCCTGTTATTGTAGGCGTCCAAAATATTATGAATCTTGTCGGTAGTTGCAAGAACATTTGATAATGATGCATCATGATTCATAAAGTCAATGATGGATGAGACAAATTTGCTCATATCGGCTTCAATAAAGTAGGGACGCTCGGATAGCTCTTTTGGAAGATAGGTCAGATTTGTGGTGACAACTTTATCAAAATCGCCACGCTCATAGGCTTCATCAAAAGCTTTGAGACCATCGGTAAACAAACCGAAAGTACAGCAGATAAATACACGACGTGCATTCATTTTCTTAAGCTGTTTTGCTGTATCCAACATGCTTCCGCCGGAGGAAATCATATCATCGATGATAATAATATCTTTACCGTCAATGTTGTCTCCCAAAAACTCGTGTGCAACTATGGGATTTTTACCGTTGACAATAGTGGAATAATCGCGTCTTTTATAGAACATTCCGGTATCTACACCCAGTACGCTTGCAAAATAGATGGCACGGTCCAGAGCTCCCTCGTCAGGACTGATAACGATTAGATGTTCTTTATCGACCATCAAAACATCTTCTGAATTTAATAATGCTTTGATGAATTGATAGGGAGGGGTGAAGTTGTCGAAACCATGCAAAGGAGTCGCATTTTGGACTCTGGGGTCGTGAGCATCGAAAGTGATGAAATTATCCACACCCATGTCTCTTAATTCCTGTAGTGCATAAGCACAGTCCAAAGACTCACGCACAGCTCTTTTGTGCTGTCTGCCCTCATAAAGGAACGGCATTATAACATTGATTCTTCGAGCTTTGCCGTTGCAGGCTGCAATCACACGTTTTAAATCCTGATAGTGGTCATCAGGGGACATATGGTTTGTATAACCATTCATATTGTACGTGATACTGTGGTTGCAGACATCAACAAGTAAAAATAAATCTTTTCCTCGAATAGACTCACGAAGAGTGGCTTTTGCTTCTCCGCTTCCGAATCGGGGAAGGCTTAAATCCACCAGATAGTTGTCTTCGATGTACCCTTGAAAGGCAGGGTCTCCTTTTACTTTGTCATTATGGATGCTTTTGCGGAATTGTACCATGTAATCGTTGATTCTTTCGCCGAGCTGTCTGGCGGAGGGAAGAGCAACAATTTTTAACGGTGCAACGGGCATTGCATCTTCCAATTCAAATAAATTAGGCAT
>JAILPF010000217.1 GCA_024699575.1 Acetatifactor sp.
GTAATCGCAAAATGTCTGTCGTATCCGGGTGCCGGACATAAAAATTTTACTTTATCAAGCTTACACCAGGGAGTGCTTCCCATGACACCATGCGTCATAGAACGGGAAATCGTATCATACATTATAGGAAGAGAGGCATTACCCATAACAATTACATTGTCCTCCGGGACATTGATAATCCCTGCCATCATTCTTCTGGCTTCCTTCACCCCATCAGGCAAACCATAATTTCGCACATCAATTCCATCTTCGGATTTCATATCGCTTTGGGAGTTCAAAACATCGAGAATCTCCATTCCGATATCCAGCTGAGATACCGCCGGCTTTCCTCTGGACATATCCAGTTTAAGTCCCTTACCCTTAGCATCCTCATAAGCAGCTTCCAACTGCTCTTTTAATGACAACAGTTCTTCTTTGCTCAGTTCTTGATATGCTTTCATAATCTTCCTCACTCTTTTGATAGTTTTTGTATACAAATTGGATAATCGTATACAATCATACACTTGAAATATCATACTATAAGATAGCATGATATACAAGTGGTTTTTTTAGAAATTAAAAAACCGCTGTACATTTTCTGTACAGCGGTCTTAAACCATATGAAATTTTTATCAAAACTGGCACTGCTATGGACTTTACTTTGCGTAATCAATAACGCGGCTCTCTCGGATAACATTAACTTTAATCTGTCCGGGATACTCCATGTCAGATTCAATCTGCTTGGATATATCACGTGCCAAAAGAACCATATCTGAATCTGATATCTGCTCAGGTATTACCATAACACGAACTTCACGACCTGCCTGAATAGCAAAAGATTTATCGACACCTTTGAAATTGTTGGTTATTTCTTCTAATTGTTTTAATCTGCTAGTATAGGTTTCCAATGTTTCCCTTCTAGCACCCGGTCTTGCAGCAGAAATTGTATCAGCAGCTTGTACAATACATGCAATCAGGGAAGCCGGCTCTACATCTCCGTGATGAGATTCCACTGCATTGATAACAGTAGCATTCTCTTTATACTTTCTACAGAGTTCAGCTCCAAGTTGAACATGGGAACCTTCCATCTCATGGTCAACTGATTTTCCAATGTCATGAAGCAGACCTGCTCTCTTTGCCAGACGAACATCCAATCCCATCTCTGCCGCCAGTAAACCTGACAGTTGAGCCACCTCAATTGAATGTTTTAATGCATTCTGACCATAGCTGGTTCTGAATTTCATTTTTCCAAGTAGTCTTACAAGCTCAGGATGGATTCCGTGAACTCCCACCTCAAGAGTAGCAGCTTCACCCTCCTCCTTAATCATTACTTCTACTTCTTTCTGAGCTTTTTCTACCATTTCCTCAATCCTTGCAGGATGGATACGTCCATCTACAATCAGCTTCTCCAAAGCGATTCTTGCAACCTCACGGCGAATAGGATCAAAGCCTGATAAGATAACTGCCTCAGGTGTATCATCAATAATCAAATCGACACCTGTCATAGTCTCGAGAGTACGGATATTACGTCCTTCACGTCCGATAATTCTACCCTTCATCTCATCGTTCGGTAACTGTACAACAGAAATTGTAGTTTCAGAAACGTGATCTGCAGCACATCTCTGAATTGCCGACACAACATATTCCTTAGCCTTTTTGTCAGCTTCTTCTTTGGCGCGACTCTCCATTTCTTTGATCATCACAGCCGTTTGATGTTTTACTTCATCTTCAACAATTTTCAATAAATACGCTTTTGCCTGTTCAGAGGTTAACCCGGAAATTCTTTCCAGTTCCTGTAGTCTCTGTTCGTTCAGCCGAGCAATCTCTTCTTTCATCTTACCTAAAGATTCCTCTCTGGCTGCCAAGCTTGCCTCTCGCTTTTCGATTGCATCAGCTTTCTTGTCGATGTTTTCTTCTTTCTGCTGAACTCTTCTCTCGTAACGCTGAGCTTCCGCTCTTCGTTCCTTAATCTCCTTATCCAATTCGTTCTTTGTGCGAATGGACTCCTCTTTCACCTCGAGGAGAGATTCTCGTTTCTTTGCTTCCGCAGTTTTCAGAGCCTCATCAATGATTTCCCTTGCCTTCTCCTCCGCATTACCAATCGTATTTGCAGACGACTTTTTCTGATAAGTCGTAGTAATAAAATAGGTAAAGACAGCTGTAACAAGGATACAAACCTCTGCAATAATCGCGATAATTAAAATCGTATTGCGATCCTCTACAGGGGCACCTCCTTATTTAATTTTCATTGTACAATTGACCTGTGAAAACAATTTTCATCAAATCTTCACAGTCTATAATAGAATGATTTTACATTCTAATAAGCAATTCACAACAGTTAAATTTTAAACTCAAATTAAATTTATGTCAAGTACCAGTCATAATATCTTCCAAATCAAACAGCATTTTTAGACATAATTTGTGCATTTTTCACCTAAAATTATGCATCACCTTTTTTATGGTTTCGCACTCAAAGCCTTTTCGCATCAACCATGCGAAAACACGCTGTGTTTCCTTAAAATCTGCTTGTTCCCCGTCATAATGCTTTTTTTCAAGCAGTCTTTCAATCATCTCTATCTCGTTCCTGCAGCCTCCCTGCTCTTCCCATTCTTCAAAAGCTCTTTCTATTATCTCCTCCGAAATTCCTTTGGAAGTAAGATCCATCACAATTCGGCGTCTGCTCTTATCACTCTCATGATAATCGATATAATCTGTGGCATATCTAAGGTCATCAGTATAATGAAAAGATGCCACATAATCGAGCGCCTGTTCTATGATCTCTTTTGGATAAAACCCATCCATCAGTTTTTGTTTCAATTGTGCAGTCGTATAATCTCTCTTGGTCAAAAGATTCATTGCCCTGAGCTTCGCTCTCTTTGGCAGAAGCTCCTGCATAATAGTCTGATAATCTTCTTCCTTTATTTCTTCGCCCTCATGTATATGATACATACGCAATTCGCCTTTGTATAACACAAAGGCGAATTCCTGTTCAATATATACTTTACTTCGGGACTTTGAAAGTTCTACAATCTGAGTAACTCTCATCGCTTGAACTCCCGTTCTCTTTCTGTAATATTATTCTTCTGTAACCGCTTTATTATCTTTATCCAGTCCATAATGTGCCCGGACAAGCCCTGCCACCTCATCACACATTTCCGGATGGTCTTTAAGATACTGCTTTGCGTTTTCACGACCCTGTCCGATTTTCTCACCATTGTAAGCATACCATGCACCGGACTTATTGATGACATCACAACCTGCTGCCAAATCAAGAATATCTCCAACCATAGAAATACCCTCACCAAACATAATATCAAACTCTGCTTCTTTAAATGGAGGGGCAACTTTATTCTTTACAACTTTGACACGGGTACGGTTTCCAATAACTTCACCACCCTGTTTGAGCGATTCGATACGGCGGACATCCAGACGAACAGATGAGTAAAACTTCAGTGCGCGTCCACCGGTTGTCGTCTCAGGATTTCCAAACATCACACCTACTTTTTCACGTAACTGATTGATAAATACAACCGTACAGCCGGACTTATTGATTGCAGCAGTCAGTTTACGCAGCGCCTGTGACATCAGTCTTGCCTGTAAACCCACATGCGAGTCTCCCATATCACCGTCGATTTCTGCCTTGGGTACAAGTGCAGCGACAGAGTCAACAACGATAATTTCAATCGCGCCGGATCGAACCATTGTCTCTGTAATCTCCAAAGCCTGTTCTCCATTATCAGGCTGTGAAATATAAAGGTTATCAATATCTACACCAATATTCTTTGCATAGACAGGATCCAATGCATGCTCTGCATCAATAAATCCTGCGATTCCACCATTTTTCTGAACCTCTGCAATCATATGCAGCGTTACCGTCGTCTTACCACTGGACTCCGGTCCGTATATCTCTATAATCCTGCCCTTAGGAATTCCTCCGAGTCCCAATGCAATATCCAAACTTAAAGAACCGGTGGGAATTGACTCAACACTCATCTGATTAGCCGGATCTCCCAGCTTCATTACCGCCCCTTTTCCGTATTGCTTCTCAATCTGGCTCAAGGCCGCATCCAGTGCTTTCAGCTTTTCATCTTTTTCCATGTCATATCTCCTTTTCAAGAAGAACAAATGTTCTTTCTATAGAATAAAACATTCGTTCGGATTTGTCAATCACATTTTTAACTATCCGTGACTGTTTGTTAATTTTCATTATACGTATTTAATGTCCATTAAACATCCCTCAAACTGCATCCCCCCTATTAATTTTTCTACTGTACTGAAAAAAATGGCGAAATGCCGATTCGAAATAGAGACTCATAGATTTTCAGACATCAAAACTGTATCACAAAACAACACATTTTACAAGATTTCCCGCAAAAAAACATCAAGGAGCCAATCGCCTAGTGCGACAGCTCCTTGATGTATTCTTTC
>JAILPF010000378.1 GCA_024699575.1 Acetatifactor sp.
CAGATCCTTTCGCAGGGCAGGCATGTTATAGAGTTCGCCGTTATAAATAATGGAGCAGATTTTTCCATCCACAGTTGTGGTCATCGGCTGGTGCCCGGATGCCGGGTCCAGGATGGAGAGGCGGTTATGGGCAAAGCCGTATTTGCGGTGCAGAAGAATGTTGCTTTCATCCGGGCCGCGTCTTTTTTGCGTTTGATTCATTTGATTCAAAATATCTTCCCATCGACCGGGCTCCTTGGTATAATCAGCAGAGTGATTGCAAAATCCTGCAATGGAACACATATGATACCTCTTTTCTGCGCCATGCCTTTTATAGGAATGGCGCACAGCATTATTGGATAATTGGCTGATATTGTCTGTTTTCCAAAGCGGCCTCGGCAGCAGGAATCAGAAAGTTCAGTCGGGCAATCATGGAATTGGGTTTGCCCTGAGGATTATCCTGACCGAACGGGACAAAGAAAATATGCTTGGCATTTAAAAGAAGTCCGATATTTTTCATGTTCATACCAAGTGCATCATTGGTAGAGATGGCAAGAAGCAGAGGGCGTTCGTTGCGAAGATGAGCTTTGGCTGCCATGAGCACCGGTGTGTCCGTGATGCCGTTTGCCAGCTTGGCAAGAGTATTGCCGGTACAGGGCATGATGATGAAAAGGTCAAGGAGCTTTTTGGGACCGATGGGTTCTGCGTCCGTAATGGTCAAAATAGGTGGTTTTTTGGTGATGCGTTCTGCTTTATCCAGAAAGTATTCTGCTTTGCCAAATCGACTGTCCAGTTCTTGGGCGTGATAAGAGAAAATGGTCTGCACCTGTGCTTTTTGTGCAGTGAGTTCTTCCAAAGCCTGAAATGCCAGGGTGTAGGTACAAAAGGAGCCTGTGAAAGCAACACCTATCGATTTATTTTCCAATGTCATAAAAATCTCCTATCCGGTGTAGAATCAATTCCAGCATAATTTCTGCGGAAGCCTTTGGTGCATACTTGCCAGGAAGACCCGGAAGCAAATGGGCTGTGCAGGACAAGGATGCCATAGAAGAGTAATCAATGCCTCCCGGTGCGCTGGCAATATCTAGAATACAAGAATCTTTGGAAATCATGGAAAGCAGGGATTTATTTAAAACCAGGGCGGGAGCAGTGTTGAAGATACAGGACATTTGCGGTAAAACAAAGGACAACTGCCCGGGGGAAATAACAGCGTTTACCTGAGTGGCCGCTGAATCTCTTGCTGCCTCATTATTGTCGCATACTGTAATTTTGCAGGAAAAATGCTTTAACATAGTGACCAGCGCTTTTCCGCAATGTCCATATCCAATCACAAGACAATGGGAACCGGTGAGATTGCCGGGATAACGCAGGATTGCCTCAGCGATAGTTGCTTCTGCCGTTGCGATGGCGTTCTGATTGAGAAAATTTTCGTCTGAGAGATAATCATAACAGATGATTCCACGGCTTCTCGCGGCAGCAAAAAAGGTCTGGGAAATACAACCGGCAAATATCAATTTGACCTTGCTGAATTGATTCAGTATATCTACATCCGGGCAGGGGTAGATAGGACAAATCAGACACTCGGCTTCGGAGGGGGCGATGATTGGATAGCCTCGTGCCAAAAGAAGTTCTCCAAGATATTTCTGACGATTATCCGTTCCCAACACTGCAAATCCAACAGAATCTTTATACAAATCAAACACCAGAGTTTTTTCTTTATTGTATGAAGAAGGAAAACATAAGGTGAATGGAAAGTGAAACAGTTGTTTTGAAAAAACAAATACTTTATAATAGGTCTGATACGAGAAAGAAAGGAGTAGTCTGATGGATGAAATAAGTCAAGCCGTTAAGAAACGTCTGGACAGTATTGCCAAGCCCATAGACAGTCTGGGAATATTGGAAGATTTGGTGGTCAAAATCTGTACTATCAAAGGATGCGAGAAACCATCGGATTTGGATAAAAGAGCTCTTGTGGTACTCTGTGCCGATCACGGTGTGGTGGCAGAGGGAGTGACACAGACCGGAAAAGAAGTGACGAAAATCGTGGCGGAAAATTTCGCCGACGGTCTTTCCACAGTGAATTTCATGGCAAAACGTGCCGGGGTGGATGTGTTTGCGGTGGATGTGGGGATGGATACGCCCCGGTATGCAAACAGAGAACTACAGACCGACAAAGTTTCTGATCGCAAAGTTGGAAGAGGGACTGCAAATCTTATGCGGGAGCCGGCGATGAGTAGAGAGGAATGCGAAAAAGCATTAGAAGTCGGTCGAAATATTGTTGGAGAACTGGTCTCAAAAGGTTATGGGATTCTGGCTACCGGGGAGATGGGGATTGGAAATACCACACCCACCAGCGTGCTGGCGGCACTTTATCTGGGACTGGATGCAGAGGATGTCACCGGAAAAGGAGCGGGACTTTCTGACAGAGGACTTGCCCGCAAACGGGAAGTAATCCGGGAAAGCATAGAGAGGATTCAAAAACTTTCCCTGACAGACCCGGTGGATATTCTGGCACAGGCCGGAGGATATGAGATAGCTGCGATGGCGGGAATGTTTCTGGGTGGCGTAAAATGTCATGTTCCCATTGTGATAGACGGAGCAATCTCTGCAGTTGCGGCCCTGGCGGCATATCGGATAGACGAAAGGGTTCAAAAGATTGCAATTGCCTCCCATGTGTCGGATGAAGGAACAGGAGCAATGGCACTTTCGGCACTTGATTTGGAAGCCCCTATCCATGCAAGAATGTGTCTTGGAGAGGGAACAGGGGCGATGACTCTTTTTCCTTTGATAGATATGGCTTTTGATGTCTATGAAAAAATGGGGGCCTTTACAGATTATAAGATTGAACCTTATGAGAGGTTTGAAAAAGCAGAAAAAGAGGAGTAAAGCATGTTGATACTGGTGAGTGGAGGCAGTGGCAGCGGAAAATCGGAATATGCCGAAAAAGTGGCATGTCGTTTTTTTCAGGATAGAGGAGGAAAAGCTGGAAAACTCTATTATATTGCCACCATGGTATCCTTCGATGCGGAGACGGACAGACGAATTGCCAGACATAGAGCACTGAGGGACGGAAAGGGTTTTTATACCATAGAGTGCCCTACCCATCTGGAGAAAGTGGAATGTCAAGGCGGTGATGTACTGTTGTTGGAATGTATGTCCAATCTTTTGGCCAACGAGATGTTTGGTGAGGATGGAAGGTTACGGGAAACGGAAGAGACAGAAGTCTCTGTGATTACGGATGCGGTTGATGCAATGAACAGTCGGGTGGAGACGTTTGTGATTGTGACCAATGAGATTTTTTCGGATGGGAAAAAATATGATGAAACTACAGAGCGATACCGCAAGCGTTTGGGAATTATTAATCAAAAGCTGGCAGAGATGGCAGGAGTAGTGGTAGAAGTCGTCTGCGGAATCCCGGTGAGCGTGAAAGGAGAACTGCCATGTTAGAGTCGTTTATTATTGCTTTTTCCATGTATTCCAAACTGCCCATGCCAAGGGTGGAATGGTCTCAGAAGGGAATGAGATACAGTATGTGCTTTTTCCCTCTGGTTGGCTGCGTGATTGGAGCCTGCAGTGTTGGATTATTTTACGGTTTACATATCTTAAATATCTCTTGTTTTTTTGTGGCGGCAATCCTGACAGTGCTTCCCGTTTTATTAAATGGCGGGATTCATATGGACGGCTTTCTGGACACGGTGGACGCCAGACGTTCTTACAAATCGAAGGAAGAAAAATTAGAAATACTAAAAGATCCCCACACAGGTGCCTTTGCGATTATTTATGGCATTGTATATCTGCTGCTTACCTTTGGTGCATTCTGCGATGTGGAGGCCGGAACAATCCTGATGGTAGCAATGGGCTATGGCTATTCCAGAATTTTAAGCGGGCTGTCGGTGGTCTGCTTCCCGAAGGCGAAAGCAGATGGAACAGTGGCGGCTTTTGCGGATGCTGCACAGAAACGTGTGAAGTGGATACTGTTTGTGGAACTGGTATTATGCACGGCAGGAAGCCTGTGCATTCATCCGGTTATGGGAGCAGCGTGCATTCTCGTAAGTGGATTGGTTTTTCTGTATTATCGATGGATGGCGATGGAGCAGTTTGGAGGAATCACCGGCGATTTGGCAGGATATTTTCTTCAGATGTGTGAACTGTTCTGGCTGCTTACAACAGTAATAACATGGAGGATAATACATTTATGATTTTGATTGTGGGAGGAGCATATCAGGGCAAAACCGGATATGCGAAAGATCAGTTTGGAGCAGAGTATACTATTGTGGATGACTATCATCTTCTGGTAAAAAATCAATTGGAGCAAGGTCTGAATCCAATGGAGGAAGCAGAACATTTTTACGAGAAAATAATGCAGAAACATACGGATGAAAAGACAGTGGTTATCACCGCAGAGCAGGGCTACGGGGTGGTGCCGGTGGATGCTTTTGAACGTAATTACAGGGAACAGGCCGGCAGGGTAAACTGCTACCTTGCAAGGCAGGCTAAGAGTGTGATTCGTGTGATCTGCGGAA
>JAILPF010000379.1 GCA_024699575.1 Acetatifactor sp.
ATAATCCCAAGACAATTTTTTTGGACGAGCCAACGATTGGCTTAGACATTCATTCTCAGCAAGCTATTCGTAATTTCCTGCAGCAGTATAATGAGAGATATGGAGCAACTATTATACTGACGAGTCATTATATGGGAGACATTACGCAGCTATGCAAAAGGTGTCTGGTCATCAACGAAGGAAGTATTGTGTATGACGGAAAGCTTTCAGAAGTAAATCAGAAGCTGGCAAACAAAAAGTTGCTGAAATTAAAATTTGAGTCTGATTTTTCAATTATGGATGTGAAAAAGATGGGAACAATCAGAAAAGCAGAAGATAAGAATCTTGTACTTGAAGTGAAAAAAGAGGAAGCGGAACAAGTGTTGGCACAAATTTTTGGGAAATATATTATATCTGATTTTACAATGGAAGATATTCCTATCGAGGAGAGTATCGGCATATTGTATAAAACGGAGCCCAAAACGGGAATGGAGAAAGCGGTTATATGAGAAAATACGTAATATGCCTAAAGGCAGGTATTCAGAGTATGATGGAATACAGGCTTGATTTTATGTTGAACAGCATTAGTATTTTTTTTGTGGTTGCAATGCAGATTTATATGTGGAAAGCCATGTATAGTCAAAGAAATCAATTGTTTAGTTATACATACCATCAGATGCTAATGTACACCGTTTTGGCAAGCCTTGTATCCAGAGTGACTATGGTTGACTTAGGAGTGGCAGGTACCATAAAAAGTGGTGACTTAAGCATGTTTCTGATAAAACCGGCTAATTATTTTATGCAGACGGTTTGTAATTGTTTGGGGAGACAAACTATTTCCGGAGCGATTATTCTGTTTTTGATTAGTAATGTGCTGTTGTTCTTTCGTTTTTACTTTGGAATACAGATTACGATAGCCAACTGTTTACTGATGCTATTTACAATGTTTCTGGGCTTTTGGATCAATGTCTTGCTGAGTTTTATGATTTCCATGGCTGCCTTTTGGTATAGCGAGGTGGGAAATTTATTCAGTACAGTATATATAGTGCAGCTGTTGCTGAGTGGTGGAATTTTCCCTCTTAGTATTTTCGGTAATTCATTTGAGACAGTATCTGAATGGCTGCCTTTTTTGTATACAATACAGTTCCCTGTAAATATCATAACGAATAAGCTTTCGGTTTATGAAATAGGAAGCGGAATACTGATGCAGCTTATGTGGATTGGGGTAAGCGCATGTATCGGATATTCCTTTTGGAAAAGGGGACTACGTCGATATATGGCGGTGGGAGGTTGACAGATGAAAAAAATCAGAGCAATTCCAAGGTACATTAAATTATTAGCATTGTTTATAAAATTTGCCCTTCAGACAGAGATGGAGTATAAAATAAATTTTTTCGCTGGAATACTTGTAGAATGTGGGTACTTTCTGGTAAAGCTGGCATATGTATATATTGTCTTTCAGACCGGAAATACGGATTTACGGGGATTAGCACCTGAGGATGTCAGCATATATGTGGGAACTTTTACAATTATTACTGCGTTCTTTATGTTCTTTTGGCCGAGCTTTCTTAGATTGTCTACGGTAATCAGAGATGGAAGCTTAGATATATTGTTGACCAAACCGGTGGATTTACAATTTATTATGTCATTGCGTTATTTAAGTTGTTCCATGATATTACCGAACTTAATCGGGGGAAGCGCATTGCTTTGTTATGGCTTGCATCGGAGCGTACAAGTCATGGAATGGTGGTCGATGCTTGGCTATCTCTTTTTTGTGATATTGGGAACGGTGTTGATTTATTCCTTATTTTTGATTCCAAAGGCGTTTTTGTCGTTCTGGTTTGTCAGTTCAAGCAGTGCAGATATCTTTATTTCCAGCATATGGGACGCTAATAATATGCCGATGTCAATATATGGAAAGATGGTTAGAATTATTGGAACTTATGTTGTCCCGGTTTTTATCATTGCGAATTATCCGGCCATGTTTATTACACATAAGCTGCACACAGGAGAAATGATATGGGCAATGGTTGCAGTAACGATATGCTTTTGTGCGGCGCGATGGATTTTTAATATGGGAATCCGCCATTATGAAAGTGCCAGCAGTTAGGAAGCGAGCATGACACTGTGCAAAACGCACAAAATGTTTTATTTATAATCACGAATTATAGTGTATTAGATGAAAAAGTATTGAAAAAGTCCTATCTTAATAATATTATAAAGTTATAACATTTGAGGGGCTGATATACAGACTCAAATAAAATATAAGAGGAAATTATTTAGGAGGGAAACGATGAAAAAGAAACTAATAAGTATTGTTTTAGCGGTTACGATGCTTGGAGGAGTCCTGTCCGGATGCGGTTCTGCTACAGAAACGTCCGGCAAAAATGATGCAAAGGGGAAGTCGGTTGAACTTTGGAATGATAAACTGGCAAATACTGACCAGACAGCGATTGATGAACTGATGGAAAGCGCATCATCGCTCAGTGGGGTCAAGGTTGCTTGTGTGCCATACCTGGACACAGCCTCTTATCAGACAGCATTGCAACAGTCCATTACAACGCAGGACGCTCCCGGGTTATTTACATGGTGGAGTGGTCCTCAGCTTCAAACCCTTGCAGAAAGTGGAAATCTTGAGGACCTTTCGGATATTTGGTCAGAATATGTTGTCCCCAACGGAATTGCGGACAGTGTAAAGGATTCCCTTACTTTTGATGGCAAAGTATATGCTGTTCCGTATAGTATCATTTACAACATGATTATTTATAACAAAAAGGTATTCGCAGATAATAACGTGGAAGTGCCGACCACATTTGATGAACTTTTAACAGTATGTGAGACATTAAAGGCTAAAGGCATTACACCGATTGCACTGAAAAACGATGGATGGGCCGGGTTTATCTGGTTCCAGGCGATGCTTGCCGCATACGAGCCCGAGTTGTATACCGGTGTCTGCGACGGTTCCATCGCGTACACAGATGAAAAGGTTGTTAATGTCATGCACATATGGCAGGATATGATTGAAAAGGGATATTTTTCTGAGCCGATGCAGATTAAAGATATGGATAAATCGCTGGCAAACGGTACAGTGGCAATGATGCTGGAGCCCAATTATGAGTGTGTGACTTTGGCAAAGGATTATGGCATGGAGCCGGAAGAGGATATGAGCGTTTTCGTTGTTCCGTCCATGAATGGTGGGAAAAGTATTATTTTCTTTGAAATTGCACCTTTGTGCGTAGCAGCTAACAGCGCCGATAAGGATAGTGCGAAAGAGGTTCTCAAAACATGGTATAAAAAAGAAAATCAGACAATATTCACAAACGTGACCGGTTTCCTTTGCACAAGCCAGGTTGAGAGCGAGAATGCCACTTCGAACCAGATGGTATCCCTTACCCAGGATGCACAAAAATATGAGCTTATGCTTAGATACTATGAAAACACAAATGATGCCATCAGAGATGTTGCGCTTGATGAATTAATGAAGTTTGAAACAAGACAGGCGACAGCAGATGATATTCTTCCGGTAATTCAGCAAAAAGCGGATGAAATTTTTGGCAAATAGCGTAATACAAAAATGATTTGAAATGGATGATACAGGTGCTGGGGGATTTTTGTCCCCCAGCATCTT
>JAILPF010000464.1 GCA_024699575.1 Acetatifactor sp.
TATGCGGAACGGCAATGATAAGATAACCACCTTTTTTTACTATTCTAAACCAATTTTTCAGAGCTGTTCTTACATCGTAGATATGCTCTAAGCAATGGGAGGAATACACAAAATCAAAGGATTCATCATCTATTCCATCTAAGTACTGTGCATCACCATTTTCAATATCCCATCCGGAACAGTTCGGTGTCAGAAGATCTCCACCCCAACCAATATCTATACCTTCTCCCCGACAATACTTTTCAAAAAAGCCTTCCTTGCATCTTCGCTCTCTGCTTTTATATGTCTCATGAAAGGTTTTTTCATAGTTCTTGGGCGCTTCCTTGGTGAATTGTTTTTTTACAGGAAACTCTGTAAAATCAAAGAACTCCATAGCAACATCGCGGATGCGATTCTTCCCGTTTTCATCAAAACACATGACGATCTTTTCAGTTGGTATCCCCATCTCAGCCAACTGACTTCTAATCTCATTTCGTTTTTCATTCGCTGCAACAATTATCTTGTCCAATTCGACAAGGGCGCTTTTTTTCGGAGGCGAAATTACCGTCTGGCCTATCTGTTCACCCCATTTTTGGGGATCATTATCCACAACCGCCATCAACTCATACGCCGATTTTACGGTATTCTCAAGCAATGTTTTTCCAACACTGCCTGTACCAAAAACTGCTATTTTCATAATCTCCACCTTGTCAGAAAACATCATAGTTTTTCCCCAAATGATTCACGACATAATCTTTAACCCCTTCTTCCACTGTGCAAAACGTTTCTTTATATCCGACTGCTCTCAATTTTGAAATATCAGCTTGTGTATGATATTGGTACTTTTCCCGTAGTTTATCCGGCACATCAATATATTCAATAGCCACTTCCACGTTTAAAGCAGAGAATGTCGCAGCAATCAGTTCTTTGAATGTCTGCGCTCTTCCTGTTCCGACATTAAAAATGCCGTTTATTTCTGGATGTTCCAAAAAAAACATAATAACTTTGCAAACATCCTTTACATACACAAAATCCCTCTCCTGCTCACCATCCGCATATTTCTCATTTTCGGATTTAAATAGTCTTACCTTTCCGTTCTCAATAATCTGATTAAAACCATGGTATACCATACTGGCCATACTGCCCTTGCAATACTCGTTAGGACCATATACATTAAAAAATTTAAGACCAACATGCTGTGCGGGCGCAACGGTCTGCTTGAGGCTCCATTGGTCAAAGACCTGCTTGGAATAACCATAACCGTTAAGAGGTCTTAATTCATCGATTACATCTATATCATCACTAAAACCCTGACTGCCGTCTCCATATGTCGCTGCAGAGCTAGCATATATCAGCGGGATCCTCCTATCCGAGCAGAAATTCCACAAACATTTGGTATATTCAACATTATTATCCCAAAGGTAATCAAAATCGGACTCCGTTGTAGAAGAGCATGCCCCCATGTGTATGATTGTACTTATTTTTTCGAAATCATTGTCCAATAACCGCTCCAAAAAATAATCTCGGTTAACATACTCAATGTATTTCTTATTTATCAGATTTTTCCATTTTTCCGTGGTTTGTATATTATCAACAACAACAATATTATTATACCCGGCATCATTCAGTGTTCTAAGGACACAGCTTCCAATGAAGCCTGCTCCTCCAGTTAATACGATAGTATCGTTTTTGTCCATTTTTATCCCCCTATTATCCATTAATCATCCACGATGCAATCTCATCCAATAAGAGCTTCGGCGTTATATTATACATACATTCCGGCTCATTCATTCCTTTAATGCACTCAAAAGGCCAGTTTTCAATCAATCCCATACATCCGTTGCAAGTTCCCACTGATATATTTATGTTTTGAGGATAGCTATAAAAAAACTTTGGTGTCGGGCCAAATAAAACCGCACATTTCGTACCCATTGCCGTAGCAATATGTACAAGGCCACCTTCGCAATCAACGTGAATTCTAGACCCTTTAAGGATATGTTCTACCAATTTCAGGTTTTCTCCCAAAACATATTTATCCGCGCCCTCTACTTCGGGA
>JAILPF010000488.1 GCA_024699575.1 Acetatifactor sp.
TGGTCTTTCCTCTAATGGAAGCCAACATGAAACGTATGGCAGAAGATGTGTCCTGGATGGTTGAAAAATTTGACTATCGTAACAAAGATGCAGACTGGAAGAACTCCAGAGACTCCATCCAGCGTGGTATGCAGAAACTCAAGGGAGGCTACCCTGCCGATCCGCCGTATGTAAGTAGTAAGTAGGTCAAATCAATAGACTTTTTCATTACACGCTCAAACTTAAAAAGCAGCCGGTGTCATTACTGCACCAGCTGCTTTAGCATATTCACATATTCTTCTATCTCATCATACAACATTTCCGGTTGAAAAGATCCGCTTTGAAACCGCTCAGCCATCAGACCTTTGACCGTCAGTTCCAACATCTTGGATAACTTATCTGCCTGTACTTTGTCAGGAAGTTTGCCGGTATCAATCTGCCGGTAAATAGCATCATAGCATTCCTGAAGAGTATTACGCATCTCCTCCGTTGAAAGCAAAGCCTCACTGACATCCTCCGAAGCAGAACGGGTTAAAAACAGCTGCATATAAGGATATCCCCTCATAGCGTGCATACGCCCGCGTTCAATCTGCTTCATTATTTCAAAGAAATCCGTTTCTACGTCATCAACAGTGGATTTTAATTCCAAAACCAGATATCTTACACTATAATCATATACAAACGTGTATACTCCAAGCTTATTTCCAAAATAGTGGAACAGAAGACCTTTGCTGATAGCCGCCTCTCTGACAATGTCATCTGTGGTGGCATGGCGGTAGCCATTTAATGCAAAGACTTTCAGCGCCGCATTAATCATTCTATCCTGTTTTTCCTTTTTCAAGTCAAAAAACTTGGCGTTCATACATCTACTCCATCCTGTGCGGCACCATGTCAGATATTCTGCTTTTTTGGGCAGACACAATGATAGTTTATCACACTCTGTTTCTGTCTTCAATCATTTTAATTTTTTTACATATTCTCTTTTCAATTTAACAAAATAGTATTAAGATAGATATAAGAAAAAAGACATATCAGAAAGGAGTTCCCTATGGCAAAGAAATTCGGCAAACTCTTGCTTTTGACTGCAGCAGTCGGTACAGCTGCCGCCGCTGCATATTATTTTACCCGTCAAAAATCAATGACACCTCTGCGCGACCGTGATAACGATGACGAAGATGATGACTATGACAATTTTTATGAAGATTTGGATGAGAAAGAGGAACATTCCCGCAACTATGTAACACTTTCCAGAGATACGCAACCTGATGTAGGCGAAGATAAAAAAGAGAAAGTATTCACTCCTCTGTCAGAACAGATTCCTCACGCAGATGAGGAACCCGTAGAAGATACGGAAGAATTTTTTGATGAAGATGATATAACCGATGAAGTTGACGAAGATGATGACTAATTGCAAATCGGAAGCCCAACGTAATGTTGAAGCTTCCGATTATTATTTTGTCCAGGCACTTATCAACAATGATACGCCCTCTTTTATCTCTTCCTGTGACAATCCTCCGAAACCCAGAAGCACAGTCTTACTGCTATCCGCAGCTTTTCCATCGCTGTTCTCTTCCACCATACTCTCCGACAATCCATAAACTCTGACGCCCACACATGCCGCTCTTGCCACCATCTCACGTTCTGTCAAACCGTTAAGCGAGGTAATCAAAATGTGAAGGCCTGCATATTCTCCGGTTATCTGAATTTGTTTTGACAATGGTTTCAAGCACTCTAAAAGTAAATCATGTTTATCCCTATAGAGCTTTCTCATCTTATTCAGATGTCGCTCAAAATATCCATCACGAATAAATTCATCCAAGATGCGCTGGTCAATACGCGAGACTGTACAGGAATAAAAGGAACAATCTCTCCTGTAAATCTCCAAAAGTGATTGTGGTAACACCATATAACTCACACGAATGGCCGGTGCAATCGCTTTCGAAAAAGTGCCCATATAGATTACTTTTCCCTGTTCATCAGATGCCTGAAGGGAAGGAATCGGTTTCCCACGATACCGGAATTCGCTGTCGTAGTCATCCTCTATTAAATAGCGGTCTTCTTTTTCGGAAGCCCATTTCAAAAGCTCTGTTCTACGTCCAATGGGCATAACCGCCCCCGTAGGGAACTGATGGGAAGGCATGATATAAGCGATTCGGATCCCCTCCTTTTGCAGTGCATCCACCTGCATTCCGCCCTCATCCATATTGACGGTGGTAATGGGATATGCAAATGACTTGAAAATCTTATAGGCTCGTTTATAGGTTGGATTATCCATTGCAATAGGCACATGTCGCCCCAGAATTTTCTCCAAAAGCATCAACAGATAATCATTCCCTGCGCCGACAATAATCTGTTCCGGTCTACAGTTCACACCCCTTGCTGAATGAAGATATCGGCTGATTGTAATCCTTAAATTCAGATCACCCTGAGCCTCTCCCTGAGCAAAAAGCTCATTATTGCTGTCGTTCAGAATATTTTTTGTAATTCTTTTCCACACGCCAAACGGAAATCCCGACATATCCACTCCATTTGGCGAAAAGTCACAGATCCACTCTCCCTGTTCACTATCCTCTATCGGAATTGTTTCCCGGGGAATCACAATTTCTTTCTGCAAGTCTTCTATCCTACACACATAATAGCCTCTGTAGGGCTTTGCTTCAATATATCCCTCACTGAGCAGCTGGTCATACGCATAATCCACCGTACTTCGCGCAACCTGCAGATAATCTGCCAAAGAACGCGTAGAGGGAAGCTTCTCTCCTGCAAGAAGCTTCCCCTCTCTGATCTCTAATCTGATATAATCATAAATCTGCTCATACAGACATTTTTCGCTGTTCTCTTTCAGCTGAATGGACATGTCGTACATATTGTACTCCCCTTATGTCTTCTTATACTGAGCTAAAATCTCGTCTTTTAAATCTCTTGCCTTATCCTTTGTACGGGCGTTTGCGGATGGCGATGTCAAGATGGATGCAACCAGTTTCCCGGCCACATCAAACTTTTTAAAATGCATTGCCAACTGAGCAATCAGGAAATCAATTGTGGTCTGGTCCATTCCACACATGGGCATAGACTCTGTCTGCACAGCTTCTGAAAAACCATTGAATGCATTTAAGAGATATTCTTCCTCAGATTCCTTAAGTTCCTCAATCTGCTTCTGGTCTGCGCCTTCCTTCTCCAGACTCTCTGCATAACCGCGAAGAAGCCATGCACTCTTTAAACAGATAAACGCTTTTTCGCTCATCCTGCATTTTTTAACTACTGCATTAGCCAGCGCAAGCTTATATCGCTCAAGAGCCTGCTCATAGCTGTAGGTTTCATCCGAATACTCAGTCAATCTCACATTCCTGCTGATATTATCCTGAATCAGTTTGGCCTGTCCGGAGGTAATATTATTAAAAAATCTGGTCAAGGCTGTATATCCACAGCTCGGGCAAAGGATGACATCATACTTTACCGCATCTATTCCATCATATTTAGGTCTGAGATCAGGATCTGTTCCCAAAAGCTTCGCTTTTCCTGTTTTC
>JAILPF010000518.1 GCA_024699575.1 Acetatifactor sp.
CAGGTGTTTCAGCTCAACCTGGTGATCCTGAACATTATTCTTTTGTGCCTGATCGCCATGGGATTCTACAAAGTCGTACAGATCATCGAACATCAGATCCGCAAAAAAATGCATCTGTAACAGCAAGGATTCCGGCAAAAAACAAAAATTCCCGCAACCTGTGTTACGGGAATCTTACATAACCTCAAAAGCTGAAAATGGGACTCGAACCCACGACCCCTTCATTACGAGTGAAGTGCTCTACCAACTGAGCTATTTCAGCAACATACGTTGAATACACAACAAATGTATTATATCTGTTCTCTGTTCATTTTGCAACTGCAAATTTAAAAAAATTATTGTGTTACATGAACATCCAACTGAGGATAAGCAATTTCAATTCCTGCTTCATCCAAAGCATATTTGCAATTCTCAGTGATTCGCCATTTCCCTGCCCAATATTCCTCGTTTGCAAACCAGCAACGCACCAAAAGGACCACACTGGAGTCAGCCAAATCATCAACCACAACAAAATTATTTTTATCCTTCAAAACTTTTTCGTCTCTAGCGATAACTTCAGTCAAAACCTGTTTTGCAGTCTTGATATCTGCTTTGTAAGATATTCCGATTCGGACATCCAGACATCGGTTGGCTGTTGCAGTAACATTGACAATTGTATTGTTTGCAAGATTGCTGTTTGGGAGAACAACTACCTTGTCATCAATCGTAGTCAGCTTGGTATAAAATATATGAATTTCTGTGACAAATCCTTCCTTCCCGGAGGAATTCTCAATAATATAATCTCCGACTTTAAAAGGTCGAAGCAGCAATAAAATAATACCTCCGGCCAAATTTGACAGACTTCCCTGCACAGCAAGGCCTAATGCAACACCCATGGAGCCCAAAACTGCAACAATACTTGCATCATCTGTCTTTACACCACAATAAGATGCCAGCAGAAATATCAAAACCATATAAAGTAACACTTTGACAAAAGAATCGATAAACTGCGATGCGCCTGTTTCGACCTTTGCTTTCTGCATTGACTTTTTTAAAATTTTACGTAATATTTTTATCGCGTGAATGCCGATTACAAAAATCAGAATTGCAATCAATATTTTTGAGCCTAAAACCAACGCTCTCTCAGGTAATGTCTGCCAAAAACTCATTTAGTCTTTCCCTTCTTTGCCTTTGTTGTCTTTTTGGTATATGCCTCAATTTCTTTTTCCGTTATCTTTCTAAGTTCAGCTTCCGTGTACGGAACAAATTGAAGAATGCTCAAGGATAATGGAGCCATTTTTACTGTTACACTTCTCTCTCTGGTATCCCATTCCATTTTCTTTGTTCGAATCATTCGATTATTTACCAGACCGTTACCACCATATTTGATATCATCTGTATTCAAAAGCTCTTTATATTTGCCTGCGTAGGGAACACCTGTTGTAATATTCTTGGCAATGCCCGAAAAATTGGCAACAACAAGAAGTGTTTCCATCGGATTATCATTCTTTCTGGCAAATGTTATATAACAGTCATTTGCAGAAATATTATTAATCCATTCAAACCCTTCCGGGGCCTCATCCAATTCAAATAATGCAGGCTTAGTCCGATAAAGATGATTCAAATCCCGTACTAATTTACAGACACCCGCATGCTCCGGAACATCACGCAGATTCCATTCTACCTGACGTTTCTCATTCCATTCATCAAATTCACCCAAATCCTGTCCCATGAACAAAAGCTTTTTACCGGGATGCGTCATCATATAACCATATGTCAACCTGAGGTTTGCGAATTTGTCTTCACGACTGCCGGGCATTTTCCCGATCATCGATGCTTTTCCATGAACAACTTCGTCATGAGAAAAAACAAGCAGAAATTTTTCACTGTAGGCATAAATCATACTAAAAGTCAGTTCTCCATGATGATGGCTTCTGAAATATGGATCATAATGAATATAGTCAAGATAATCGTTCATGAATCCCATGTTCCATTTCAGATCAAAACCCAATCCACCCTCTTCGAGTTTACCGGTGATCATAGGATAAGCAGTACTCTCCTCCGCAATGGAAAGCACCCCGGGGTTGCGTTTCTTCATAATGGAATTCAGATGCTTGATCATTTCAATGGCTTCCAGGTTTTCATTGCCGCCATACATGTTAGCCACCCATTCCCCATCATTCTTGCCATAATCCAGATAAAGCATACTTGCCACAGCATCCATACGGATCGCATCAGCGTGGAATTTTTCTACCCAGAACAGAGCGTTTGCAATCAGATAATTGGACACCTGAGGACGTCCGTAATTATAGATCAAAGTCCCCCAATGTGGATGGCTTCCCTGTCTCGGATCTTTATGTTCGTACAGGCAGGTACCATCGAAATTGGATAAACCATAGGTATCTCTGGGGAAATGTGCAGGAACCCAATCCAGAATCACACCGATTCCCGCTTTATGTAACTCATTCATAAAATACATAAAATCATGAGGACTTCCATATCTGGCAGTGGGTGCATAATAGCCGATCACCTGATATCCCCAGGAAGCATCCAAAGGATGTTCCATAACGGGCATCAACTCTACATGGGTATAGCCCATTTCCTTAACATAATCAATTACTTTAGGTGCAATATCTTTCCAGTTTGCATACTCAGAGCCTTCTTCGGGATCAGTAAAAGAGCCCGGATACATCTCGTATACGCTCATCGGTGCAACACCGGTCTGAAAAGCATTTCTGTTTTTGATAAACTCATCATCTTCCCAGCCAAAACCGTTCAGATCTGTAATGACAGATGCGGAATTCGGGCGAAGCTGCGATGCGTTACCATAAGGATCTGCTTTGAGATAAGTCAGCCCTGTTTTTAATTTCAATTCAAATTTATAATTCTGACCACAGCAGGCTCCAGGGATAAAAAGCTCAAAAATACCGCAATCCTCCAGCATACGCATCTGATGGATACGGCCGTCCCATTCATTAAAATCGCCAACCACGCTGATTCTGAGTGCATTGGGTGCCAAAGAGCAAAATAGGTGCCCGA
>JAILPF010000171.1 GCA_024699575.1 Acetatifactor sp.
CTGTATCCCAAAGACTTCGCAAGCAAAAATATCAGCTGATTATCGATTTGGTATCCTGCGCAGACTGTCTGGATGCTGCCACAGATAAAATCGGTCGAAGCTATAACATTGGTAAGTCTCTATCCGATTTTGTTGTGGAACTGGAGGATGGGAGCGGCACCAGATATGCACCTTTTCTGGCCGATTTG
The DNA here is from genome assembly GCA_024699575.1 of Acetatifactor sp. Classification (GTDB taxonomy): domain Bacteria; phylum Bacillota; class Clostridia; order Lachnospirales; family Lachnospiraceae; genus Acetatifactor. The sequence goes on from JAILPF010000171.1 coordinate 189, forward strand.
TTAAAAAACAAGGCAGTGCAGGATGATTTATCCTACCTTTTGAGCGAGGGGCGTCTGCAGACTTACAAGAGCACCTATATATTTTTGAAGGATGTACAGGAGCACCGGGGAATGCGGACGGTATGACTTATGATTTTATCTCTTAGAACTTCATTTGACGTTTTTTAGCAATAAAACATTCAGCCCAATCTCATTTTTCAAGAAGATTGGGCTGATTTTTTGCTGATTGACATCTTCGGAATGAATTTTATTTTCCTATCAAAAAAACGACAAGGAGATTAATACTTAAGTGACTGCCCCACTCTTATATGATCCGGATTCGTAATGTTATTCTCCTGAACAAGATGTTTTATCGATATGTAAAGTCTTGCAGCTATCTTGCTTAATGTATCTCCTGACTGAACCGTGTATGTTCCGGACACAGGTACCGTTGGTATAGATGTTGAGTCTGCCGGATTATTCAAGCCAAATCTTTCATACAAGTACAGCGGTCCGTACCATGAAATCAGAATGTTTGTCTTTACCTGTGATCCGGGTATCGTCACCCTGTAATCCTTATCCTGATATGTATAGCTAAATACAAGCGTGATATCAGGGTGTTCTTCAAGGAACTTCATAATCCCATATGGAAGTGCTGTTCCCTCATTCCAGTGAATCGTCTGCTCTCCGCCATGAGTAATAGCACTCTCAAGCTTATCACTTAATTCATCTATATAATTTACCGAATCGTTATTTCCCGAAGGATTAATGCTTTCCGGAGGTGTAGTATTTTCCGGAGGTGTAGTATTTTCCGGAGGTGTAGTGTTTTCCGGAGGTGTAGTGTTTTCCGGAGGTGTAGTGTTCGTGTCGGATGATGGATTTTGGTCTGAAGGCTTTTCTTCAAACAATGCCTTGACAGTTACATCTTCATCCGGCATGGTGAAGCTGTTGTTGTTTACAGTAACTCCTCCGGATACCACTTCCCACTCCTTGAACTGATAACCTTCGGACGCATTTGCAGTAAGGCTGATTTCTGTTCCCGGCACAGCGGATGAGGGACTTGCTATTCCTGTCCCATGACCGTCATCCTGTACAGTAATATCATGAGCTGCGGGCGGTATGAGTTCAAACACAGCTTTAATGGTCACAGCATTACTCGGCATGGTAAAGTTGTTATTTGATACAGTTACCCCCCCCGATAAAACCTGCCATTCCTTGAACTGATATCCGGTATCCGGAGTTGCTGTTAAAACAATCTGCGTTCCCGCCGCAGCTGATGAACAATCGGAGCTTCCTGTTCCATGGCCGTCATTTGTTATGGTTATATCATATGTAGGATTTACGGATGAAGCATTCCACTGTGCATAAAGCGATACATCGGAACTTATATTGATTGTATTTCCATCTGAGTATGGTGTTCCGCTTCCATCCGGATTAGTATTCCAACCATCAAATTCATATTCACTGCCACGTGTGAACTGATTCAGTGCAAGCAACATGTCTGTATCAGCAGGGACATATTGTGTTATCGTATTTGCGGAACCGTCATTGGGGTAAAATGTAACAGTACGAAAAGGATTGAGCCAACTAGAACTAAATAAGCCTATTGAATCATAAATATATCCTCCCGTAACAACTGAGGGTAATGCATCATCAAGAGCATAATAAAGCCCATCCGAACCATCGGCAGTATTCCCAGAAATTTCTCCACCGGACATGTGTATAGGTCCCCCCATACACACCCCACCTCCATGATACCTCGCTGTATTTCCTGAGATTTCACCTTCTAAAAGTGAAAATGTACTGTACTGATTATAAACCCCACCCCCACTATGATTAGCAGTATTTCCGGAGATTTCCCCTCCCGTCATACGAAACGTTGCCCCTTGTATGAATACTCCGCCACCATAAGATTCAGCAAAATTTCCTGAAATTTTTCCCCCTGTCATGGTTAAAGAGCCATTAAAATCGCATACCCCTCCACCAAAGTGACCTGTATTTCCCGATATGGTTCCTCCATTCAAGGTAAAAGCCCCCCCCCAAATATATACTCCTCCGCCATATTCATTAGGGTTAATATTGCCGGATATTTCTCCACCCTCCATGATGAAAGTGCCTTCTACCTTTACACCGGCACCGTTAGCATTTACTCCATGGGTAATTTTACCGGAATCATCATTTTTGTCATATACTGTTAATGTTTTGCCTGCTGATACTTTAAGAACACAATGTTTGATATTTGTATCAGTATTGTTTTGAATAATGCTGAACCCATTAAGGCACAACTCAACAGCCTCATTAATCCTGATTTCCTCTGATATATTTATATCCTGTACCAGGAATCCACTTCCACCGTTGGCAGCCAGATATCTCAACTGTTCCACCGTACTTATCGGAGTCCAGCCATCGTGAAGTGAGCAGCTGTCATCATCCTGCAAATCATGGTCAACGTGTGCAGTAGGTGCTGCAAACACTTGCGTCGGGTATATGCCCGCATAATTAGTAAATATCAATGTGATAGCAACGAAAACTCCACTTATTGTTTTTGATATCTTTCTCATATAATTTCCCTTTCTCATATAACCCCTCCAAAACGCTGACGTATAATTACAATATGGTCCCGTAAACGTCTGTAATTTTAAAACTCTCCATTTGGAATTATAACGTACTTTCCACGTTTTTTCAACAAAAAAGGGAGGCATCTGCTTATAACCGCTGGGCTTCGCCATATCACATTATCTTCGAAAAACGTTCTGCTATCGCAGAACCCGTGCTTCGCACTCACGTTTTTCTCGATAAACACCCAATAAAATCAAATGAGCCCCTTTATAAGGGGCTCGCTTCCTCTTTGACGCAGCAGCAGTTATGCGCATCTGCCTTTCTGCTGCCGCAGAATCTGTGCTTCGCACAGGCATCTGCTTATAACCGCTGGGCTTCGCCATATCAAAGAATAAGAAAAGACGGTGCATTACAAGCAAGCTTGTAGCACCGTCTTTTCTATTCTTTGCTGCGTCAAAGGGTCCTTAACGCTTACATCATTCCGCCCATGCCGGCACCTGCAGGCATAGCGGGTGTTTCTTCTTTAATATTAGCAACAACACTCTCGGTTGTAAGGAGTGTACTTGCAACGCTGGTAGCGTTCTGGAGTGCACTTCTGGTAACTTTTGCAGGATCAAGAATACCTGCGGATACCATGTTCACATACTCTTCTTTCAATGCATCGAATCCGACACCGACCTCGGACTCACGTACTTTATTGATGATAACACTTCCTTCCAGACCTGCATTTGCAGCGATGTGGAACAGAGGTGCTTCCAGGGCTTTGAGAACGATGTTTGCACCGGTCTTCTCATCACCTTCAAGGGTCTCAGCCAGTTTAGCAACTTCCTTGGATGCATGGATATAAGCAGAACCACCACCACAGATGATTCCTTCTTCCACTGCTGCTCTGGTAGCTGCAAGTGCATCTTCCAGACGAAGCTTTGCTTCTTTCATTTCCGTTTCAGTAGCTGCACCAACACGGATTACAGCGACACCACCTGCAAGTTTTGCAAGTCTTTCCTGAAGTTTCTCTCTATCGAAATCAGATGTTGTCTCTTCAATCTGGCCCTTAATCTGGCCGATTCTGGACTGGATAGCTGCCTTATCGCCTTCACCGTCAACAATAACAGTGTTCTCTTTCTGAACTTTTACAGATTTTGCACGGCCAAGCATGGACAAATCGGTATCTTTCAACTCATAACCAAGCTCGGAGCTGATTACAGTACCGCCGGTAAGGATTGCAATATCCTCGAGCATTGCTTTTCTTCTGTCACCGTATCCGGGAGCTTTTACGGCAACCACATTGAAGGTTCCACGAAGTTTATTGACAATAAGAGTGGTAAGTGCTTCACCCTCAACATCCTCAGCAATGATAAGCAGTTTTGCACCGGACTGTACAATCTGCTCAAGCAGAGGCAGAATCTCCTGAATATTGGAAATCTTCTTGTCAGTAATCAAGATATAAGGATTATCCAGAACAGCTTCCATCTTATCCATATCGGTAGCCATGTATGCTGAGATGTATCCTCTGTCAAACTGCATACCTTCTACCAGGTCAAGCTCTGTCTGCATGGTCTTGGACTCTTCGATAGTGATAACACCGTCTCCGCTAACCTTTTCCATTGCATCCGCAACCAGCTGTCCTACTTCCTCATCACCTGCGGAAATTGCTACAACTCTTGCGATGTGGTTCTTGCCGTCAACCTTCTGGCTCATCTTTGCGATGGCTTCTACAGCACAATCTGTTGCTTTCTTCATACCTTTTCTTAAAATGATAGGGTTAGCACCTGCTGCCAGGTTTTTCATACCTGCATTTACCATTGCCTGTGCCAGAACAGTAGCGGTTGTGGTACCATCACCTGCTACATCATTGGTCTTGGTAGCAACTTCTTTTACAAGCTGTGCTCCCATATTTTCAAATGCATCTTCCAGTTCGATTTCCTTAGCGATTGTAACACCGTCATTGGTAATCAGCGGTGCTCCAAAAGATTTGTCCAATACAACATTTCTTCCTTTGGGTCCCAAAGTTACTCTTACAGTATTTGCCAGCTGATTTACACCGGATTCCAAAGCGGAACGTGCCTCAGCACCATATTTGATCTCTTTTGCCATGATTGAATTCCTCCATATATATAAATTTTACTTACCTGACTTGTTTTTCTACATA
>JAILPF010000530.1 GCA_024699575.1 Acetatifactor sp.
CTCCATCCCATTTTATATAATGTACCACCTATTACTGCCGAGCCGATACACACCGCTCCAACGGAAAGATCTGTACCGCCCATGGATATAGGCATAATAACCCCCAGTGCCAGCATTGCATACGGGGCAAGATTTTGTCCGATGCTTATGAGATTGTATTGATCAACAAAATTAGGATTGATGATAGCGAAAAGAACCGCTAACGATAGAGTAACAAGAACATTCCGGCTAAGATCTCTGGTATTGTGCCTCGGTGAACTAAGAGCATCAATTATTTTCTTCATTGTCCCCTCCCGTTGCATAAAACATTATTCTTTCCTGTGTGGCTTCCTGAATCGACAGTTCTCCTCTGATTCGTCCTTCACACAGTACGATCAGTCTATCACAATTATTGAGCAGTTCCTCCGTTTCCGAAGAAATCAAGATAACCGAATGACCTGCTTTCACAATATCTGCAATAATTTGATATATCTCGTCCTTGGCTCCCACATCAATACCTTTCGTAGGCTCATCAAAAATAAAAATCGGGCAGTCACGTATCAGCCATCTGGCAATGATAACTTTCTGAGCATTGCCACCGGAAAGCGATGAGACCGGAGCATGGGGGTCGGCATATTTTGTTTTCAGCCGTCTGTTGTATTCTACAGTATCCATAAGCATCCGCCTGTCGGAAAGCGCCAATCCTTCCTCATACTTTTCCAGACTGTCGAGAACCGTATTGCCGATAATAGAGCGCTGCGGAATCAGTCCCTCACCGTTGCGGTCTTCCGACAAATAGCAGATTCCATGCTCGGCGGCCTGTTTGGGCGATTGGATAGAAACCTCCTCCCCGTTGATATAAATTTTTCCACCACTTTTGGGATCGATTCCACATATGGCTCGAACTGTCTCCGACCGTCCGGAACCCATCAGCCCTGCCAGTCCTAAAACCTCTCCCTTCGCAGAGAAAAACTCACATTTTTTACCCCGGATTCCGCTGAAAGATTTTCTATCCTTAGAATCTCCGGCGCATGCACATCCACAGTGCCGGACATCTTTCGTTCAGTCTTCAACTCATGTCCTGCAAGCAGGCGCACCAACTCATTTTTATCTGTGGAGGCCGTATCCAGCGTCGCAATGTAACGTCCATCCCGCATAACGGTAATTCTTTCTGAAATTGTAAAAAGCTCGTCCAGCCGGTGAGAAATATAAATAATCGATACACCCCGTGCTTTCAGGGAACGTATCACGGAGAACACTCTTTCCACCTCCGACTCTCCCAAAGCTGTAGTGGGTTCATCCAGTATCAGAAGCCTTACTTTGTACGACAGTGCTTTGGCAATCTCGACCAGTTGTTGCTCTGCCATCGACAAGTCTCCCATGAGGGTATCCGGAGCAAAAGACATACCCACCGAATTCAAAAGCTCCACTGCCTGCTCTGCCATACGTTTATCATCAATGATATGTCCCTTCATCGGCTCCCGTCCGACAAACAAATACTGGGCAACCGTGAGAACCGGAATAACACAAAGTTCCTGCCTAATCATAATAATGCCTTTTTCCCGTATGTCATGAGCTTTCAGCCGGTGAATAGGCTCACTGTCGAATACAATTGTTCCGTTCTCAAACTCCAGCTCCCCACAGAGCACTTTCATCAGCGTGGATTTGCCTGCGCCGTTGGCACCTATGAGGGCATGTACTTCACCTTCAGCTACCTCAAAGCAAACCTTGTCCAGGGCTTTCACACTCTCGTAACTTTTTTCCATGTTCTGCATGGATAACAATGTATTCAAATGCATTCACTCCTTTCCACAGGATATTTTGTGATACATTTTTACCATACAATTCTTATGCCTGCATCGCGTTGCGAAGATTCTTTATCAATGTTGTATAATCTGCCATCAAAGCCTCATGCTTTGTCCGAATCAATTCATAATCCCCATCCCTTGCTGCAAACTCAAGAATCCTCGCGTTCTCTGAAAGACTGTCCGCACCGATGGATTTTGACGTACTCTTTAGCGCATGAACGAGAATCTCGTAATTGTGCCAGTCCTCTTTTTCAAAACACTCCAAAAGATTAGCAGACCTTTCCTCGTATGCATTTGTATAATCTCCCACAATCTCACGGTAGAAATCCTCATCATTGGCACAATATCTCAGACCTGCCGCTGTATTAATGCCACAGGAGTCGAAATTCTCTTTCAAACTGCCGGATTTCTTCGAGGAATCTTCGATGGGCTCGAACTCCATAATAGTGTCCTCCTCTGTCTGTGTAGGCACATCTGCTTTATTTGAGTCCTCTTCCACCCATTCCGTAATCCCGGCGGGCAGATGTTTTTCGAGAATCTGTTCTAATTTCTTTACCTCAATCGGTTTTGAAAGATACCCGTCGAAACCGGCAGCTAGGTATCGCTTTCTTGCCCCTTCGACGGCATTGGCCGTAAGCGCGATTACCTCGGTATTGTCCGCAAGCAACCCGTCAGCTTTCATTTTCTGAAGGGTTTCGATTCCATCCATCACGGGCATCATATGGTCAAGAAAAATAACGTCATAGGCGGTCGATTTTACTTTTTCAATCGCCTCGGTGCCAGATGATGCCATATCCGAAACAATACCATTTCTCTTCATCAAAGCCGCTACGACCTTTCTGTTCATGGCATTGTCATCCACGACAAGAATACGCGCGCCTGTCACTTTCAGATATGTTTTATCTCCTGTATCGGAGGCTGCACGTTTGATTCGCTCTTTAAAATCGCCAATCGGCTCCATCGAGCTAACCTTCTGTTCGAGGTCAAACGAGAATACAGAACCCTTTCCGTAAGTACTTTCCACACAAAGCTCACTGTTCATCATCCTAAGCAGATTTGTCACAATGGACATACCCAATCCCGTGCCTTCGATATTGCGATTTCGTTTTTCATCAATTCTTTCAAAGGCCTCAAACAGCTTCGCCATATCCTCGTTCCGGATTCCTATTCCGGTATCCTCAACCGCCACACTAAGCTTCAGCCGATCTTCGGTGATTCCGCCATTCTTGATTGTCAATGTAACGGTTCCGGCCTCTGTATATTTGACCGCATTTGTCAAAAGATTCATAATAATCTGTCGAATGCGCACATCATCCCCAAACAACTCGGAGGGAAGTGTTTCGTCAACAAAAATGGTAAAAGTTAATCCCTTGTCCTTTGCCCGTTCATTGATTGAAATCACTAAATCGTTAATCAGTGAAGCCAGATCATATTGCACAGGCACGAGATCCATTTTCCCGTCCTCAATCTTTGAGAAATCGAGAATATCATTAATCAGCGACAACAGTGTCTGACCGGCTGATTGAATATTAAAGGAATAATCCAGAATATTTTCATCCTTGGATTCCCGAAGAATCATTTCATTCATTCCAAGGACAGCATTGATGGGTGTACGAATCTCATGTGACATCTGCGCCAGAAACTGGCTTTTTGCTTCATTTGCCTCGTCCGCTGCCTTTTTTTCCAGTTTCAGCATTCTCGCTTCATATTCGTTTTTAAGACCCGTAGCCTTTAATTCCTCAACCTTTTTACTGTTAATCTGTTCGTTTTTATAACCTATGTAATAGAAGAACGAAATCAGGATAGAGATAATCGCAGTGACGATAATCGTTACCAGCAACTGGTGATAGACCGCTTCGAAAAGTTGATCCTCCCCCACCGGAATTACAACATACCACTGGTCAAAGATGCGGTTCACAAAAAGCGTGTATTTTTCACCGTTAAGTTCGGCATGATACATTCCTTTATCTGTCTCAAGCACAGTGTTTATGAAGGAATCTCCAAAGAACTCACTGATATTTTTCCCGTTTTTCTCCGGATCATGATGAGCGATAATCACCCCGTCCCGGTTCAATACCATGCCATAGCCTTTATCGTCGATATTGACATCTTCCGTGGCATTCTGAATGTGGTTGACAACCATATCCAGCGCAACTACATTATGTCGTTCTGTTGTTTTGGATGTTTTATTATCATCCAGAATTTTGCAGAATGTGATGACTACAGAACCTGTCTGGGCATCGACATACGGCGAAACAATGGTAATCTCCCCGCCCGCAGCGACTGCGATTTTGTACCAGTCACGATTCTCTACGTTATAGTCTTTTGGTGGCACCCACCCAAGGCCATCCAGGTACCGGCCTTCGACGTAAGCATAAAGGCCGGTAAAGTTTTCATCGAACTGCTCTGCCTGTTTGCTCGTCTGCTCCATCAGATAATGCTCAATATAATCCAGGGACTGACCTTCCTGTACCATCATTTCCACAGTATCAGCCGTAACCCAGAGAATGGACTTCGCAGCTCCAAGATAATTCTCAAAATCCGAAGCCACCGATGCAGCTACCGTTTCACCGTCATCCAAAACCTCCGTGACGGAAACCCGATAAAGCAGCCGCGAAGTGTATACGCCGGATGCAATCATGAGGGTTAGCGTGATGAAAATGGTAACATAGAAATTGCGTCTTCCACGTATCTGTGGTTCCACGGTTTTCGCTGTTAAATCAGTCTTCCGATGTAACATTTTTGTAGTCGCAATCACCAATAATAATAATACGACAAGTACAATCGACACTATAAACAACATGACTGCAATGTTGTTTCTGCCT
>JAILPF010000531.1 GCA_024699575.1 Acetatifactor sp.
GGAGTTCGTAGTAATCCCGGTCCCTGGAGCATGAGCACTTAGAGAACACGAGCATATGCGATGTGTGATCTTAGTGCGTAGCCCCATCGAAACACTTAACGAAGCGTAGCTGAGTTTACGTGATTCGATGTAAGAGGCAAAGCCAAGCCTAGTAGACCGGGGAGAGCCCGCGTGGGTTCAATGTCCCATCTTCCACACGCAAAAAAAGCTCCAGACTTTCGTCTGAAGCTTTTAGAGTGCGGAAGATGGGACTTGAACCCACACGATGTTGCCATCACAAGATCCTTAGTCTTGCTCGTCTGCCAGTTCCGACACTTCCGCATCACGCAGGTATTATAATATCACCCCTATTATTAAATGTCAATGCTTTTTTGAAAAAAGTTGTAGAAATTTTTTAAACAATATATTCAACAGATAAACAGGCTATTTACCGGTTGTTTTTACGAAGTTGGAAGACTACATAGCAAAAAAAATTTTTTTCTGATATACTGAAATCATACTGTTTGATTAAAATGAAAGGAGCCTCTTATGAAGAAAATTGTTGCAAAAGGAATTTGTGTTACATTATTGACGGCACAAATGGTGTCAATGACAGCCTGTGCAGGTAAGCAGACCGGGTCAGAGCTTCATGTGATTGATGATAAGTACAGAACCTTTTATGAGGTGTTTGTGTATTCCTTTGCGGATTCCAACAGGGACGGAATCGGTGACTTAAAGGGGCTGACGGAGAAGCTTGACTATATCAATGACGGGGACGATGCCACAACGGAGGATCTGGGGGCGAACGGCATCTGGCTGATGCCCATTATGCCTTCCACCACATATCATAAATATGATGTGAAGGATTACATGGATATTGACAGACAGTATGGAACCATGGAGGACTTTGACAGCTTCATGCAGGAGTGTAATGCGAGGGATATTCATGTGATTCTTGATCTCGTTATGAACCATACATCCGCGAAGCATGAATGGTTTGAAACCGCATGTGAATATTTAAAGGGCCTTGACGAGGGCGAGGAGCCTTCGGAGGAGGAATGTAAATATGTGGGATATTATAATTTCTCTAAAGAAAAGAAAGCCAACTACTATAAAGTGTATGGTTCCGATTGGTATTATGAGGGGAAATTCTGGGATCAGATGCCGGATTTAAACCTGTTTAACGAAAATCTCAGAAAAGAGTTTGAGGAAATCGTAGCTTTCTGGATGGATAAAGGTGTTGCCGGATTCCGTCTGGATGCGGTGAAGGAATTTGAATCAGATAATACCACGAAAAATGTTGAGATTTTGACATGGTTTAATGGCATGGTTAAGGCAAAGAAAGAGGATGCCTATATTGTGGGTGAAGCGTGGACGGGAGCCAGCACCTATGCTGAGTATTACGCAAGTGGAATCGACAGCCTGTTTGATTTTCAATTCGGCGACAGCAAGGGTATCATCGCCAATGCTGTGAAGCATGTGAATAAGATGGATGCCAGATCCTATGCGAATGCCCTGGTGAAGGAGCAGAATCTTTTTGCAGGATACAACGAAAATTATATCAATGCCCCTTTTTATACCAATCATGACATGGCAAGAAGTGCCGGATATTATTTTATGCCGGAGGTGGATACTGCCCAGACCAAGCTGGCTCAGGCCATGAATCTTTTAATGACAGGCAATGTATTCCTTTATTATGGAGAAGAACTTGGCATGAAAGGTTCCGGTAAGGATGAGAATAAACGGCTGGCAATGTATTGGTCTGAGGATGCAAAGGCCGATTACATGTGCCATGGCCCTATGGACGCAGAAAAGGTGGAGCAAAAGTATCCGAGCCTGGAACAACAGGAGGAGGATCCCTATTCTATCTATAATTATGTGAAACAGACTATTCGAATCCGGAATACTTATCCTGCCATCGGTCGAGGCGTCAATGAGGTGATAGAGCAGTGGACGGACGAAAATATTGCTGCTGTAAAAAAGACATATGATGAAGAACAGATTATTCTGGTGTACAACATATCAGATACTGCCCAGACAATTGATTTATCAGAGGTTACTTTGGGTGAAGAGGAGCTTACAGCGAAAAGACTTGCCGCGAAGCTGTTGGTGGATGAGCAGGACATCGTGACAGATTCCAACAGGATTACCCTGCCGTCCTATGCGGTGGCTGTCTTCAGGTAAAGGGATTGAAAGTTGGATTGCTAATGAATACGGCCCTATGTTATAATCTACACTGAATGACTTCCGAATGGAAAGGAATTGACGACATTATGAAAATGCTTAAATTTGAAAAAAAGATAATTGAGTGGGGAGAGAAAAACATCTGGCAGATTATGTTTGTTGCTGTAAGTATTGCAGCAGTGCTTGTGAGAATTCGACTTTATCCTTTTGTGTCGGACGACATGGAAGGATATCTGATTCCTTGGTTTGATCAAATAAAACGTCTGGGAGGTGTTCATGCACTTTCCACGCAGGTGGGAAATTACAATGCGCTCTATCAGACGTTGATTGCTTTGATGACATATATTCCAATCAATCCGCTGTATCAATATAAGAATCTTTCCGTATTTTTTGATTTTGTGCTGGCGTTTTATACCGCAAGATATGTATATTTGGAGACAGGAAAGGAGATTCCTAAGACGCTTGCGGCATACAGTCTGGTTCTGCTATCCCCGATTGTCATGATGAATTCCGCTATGTGGGGACAGTGTGATTCCATCTACGTATCTTTCCTCGTAGCGACACTTTTGTATATCAGAAAGGAAAAGTATCCGTTAGCATTTGTAATGTTTGGGCTGGCAATGGCTTTCAAGTTGCAGGCTGTATTCCTGTTGCCGTTTTTACTGTTTGCCTACGTTAGAACGAAAAAGTTTTCCATGCTGAATTTTTTGATTGTTCCGGCAGTAATGTTTGTAGCATGCATCCCGACCTGTGTGATGGGAAGAAGCTGGCAAGTGGTTTTTGCGGTTTATTATTATCAGACCTTTTCCTGTGACAGCCTGTATTTCAGTTACCCGACGTTCTGGTCCCTTTTGACACAGGAGGATTGGGCAAAACGAGAGATACTCATTTACTTTAAGAACGGAATCATCTTATTGACAATTGCCGCACTGGCAGGACTTATGGTTTATCTGATTCATAAAAAAGTGCAGGTGGAGGGGGAAAACATTTTATATATCGCATTCTTGATGATATATATCTGTGTCCTTCTATTACCGGGTATGCATGACAGATATGGCTTTGCATATGAAATACTTGCAATTGTGGTAGCGATCAAAGAGAGAAAGACGATTCCACTTCTTGTCGGATTGCTACTTATGAATCTGGTAGTGTATGGGCATGCATTCTTTGGAACTCCGACAATTGGTTCCCTGATGGGACTTATCAATGTGGTGATTTTCTATTTTTACGCGAAGATATTGCTTGGCAGACTGGATGGCATTAACAATGTATAAAGAACTTATTCAAAAATTAGCGGCAGGTACCGCACTGACAAAGGAAGAATATTTAGCACTCATCAGGAACAGAGAAGCAGTTCGGGATGAGGCAGCACGTCTCGCCAGTGAAATGAGAAAACATTACTACGGAAATCGTGTTTTCATCCGTGGTCTCATTGAATTCACAAATTACTGCAAAAACAACTGTTATTATTGTGGAATCAGAGCGGGAAACAGCCATGTGGAGAGATATCGTCTGACAAAAGAGGAGATTTGGGATTGCTCTGACGCAGGATATCAGCTGGGCTTTAGGACCTTTGTGCTTCAGGGGGGCGAAGATGCTTACTTTACCGATGAACTGGTGGCAGAAATTGTGCGTGGAATCAAACGGAGGCATCCGGATTGTGCAGTGACCTTGTCCATCGGAGAGAGGGAATATGAAAGCTATCGGATGTTCCGGGAGGCGGGGGCAGACAGATATCTGCTTCGCCATGAGACTGCCAATTGTGAACATTATGAAAAACTGCATCCGGATAATATGAGCTTTGAGCATAGGATGAAGTGCCTGCGTGATTTGAAATCGCTGGGGTATCAGGTGGGTGCAGGATTCATGGTGGGCTCACCCGGACAGACAGAAGAGCATTTGGCAGACGAGTTGCTTTTTTTAAAAGAGCTACAACCGCAGATGGTGGGAATTGGACCTTTTATTCCGCATAAGGACACCCCTTTTGGAGCGGAACAGGCGGGCAGTGCAGAGCTGACCACGTTTCTGCTTTCCTTGATTCGGCTTACTTTGCCCAATGTGTTGCTCCCGGCGACGACAGCGCTTGGAACCATTGACCCGACCGGGCGTGAAAAGGGCATTATGGCAGGTGCGAATGTGTTGATGCCCAACCTATCACCGGCGGATGTCAGGAAAAAATATTTACTGTATGACAACAAGATTTGTACAGGCGATGAGGCGGCACAATGCATTGAGTGCTTGAAAAACCGCATCAGGAAAACAGGATGTGATATTGTCACTGACCGTGGCGATTTTAGGATAACGGAGGATTAGTAAAATGAAATATGATGTACACTCTATGCAGGCTGAGGAATTTATCAATGATGAGGAGATTAGAGCAACAGTACAGTATGCAAATGAGCACAAGAACGATATAGCGTTGATTGATGCTATTTTGGAGAAAGCAAAAGAGAGAAAGGGCTTAAACCACCGGGATGCAAGTGTTCTGCTTGCCTGCGAGAACCAGGAGAAAATCAAAGAAATCTACGATTTGGCAGAGCAGATTAAGAAGGATTTTTATGGAAACCGTATTGTACTTTTTGCCCCCCTTTATCTGTCAAACTATTG
>JAILPF010000546.1 GCA_024699575.1 Acetatifactor sp.
TGATGAGGCAAAGGAACTTGGATTTGAGACACTCTGTGAAAGGCATGCAAAAGTCTGGGAGAAAAAATGGGCTGAGACAGATATCAAGATTGTGGGCGATGATGCTGCACAGCTTGCAATCAGAATGGCAGCATACCATTTAAACAGAGCAGACCATGAGGATGACCCCAGAGTGGCAATCTGTGCGAAAGGCTATGCAGGAGAGGCATACTGCGGAAGATATTTCTGGGATACGGAGATTAATATGCTTCCGTTCTTCATACATACCAATCCCAAGGGGGCAAGAAATCTGATTCTTTTCCGATTTAAGACTCTGGAGGGAGCAAAGAGAAATGCTGCAGGCTACGGCTACAGCGGAGCCCGCTACGCATGGGAATCCTCCGTTACCGGTGAGGAAGAGTGTGCATGCTGGCAGTATGCTGACCATGAGATCCATGTGACCGCAGATATCATTTACGCGATGATGCACTATGTGAGAGCCACCGGAGATTATGAATTTATCGACAGATATGGTCTGGAAATCATGGTGGAAACCGCCAGATACTGGGTGGAACGTGTGGACAGGGACAAGGAAGGAGTCTTTCATCTGCTTGGCGTTATGGGACCGGATGAATATCTTCCTATGACAAAGAACAATGCATTCACGAACCGTATGGTGAAATTTGCACTTACCATGACTGTGAAGTATCTGGAACAGTTCCGGGAAAGAAATGCGTCGGGCTATCGGGAACTTGTAGAAAAAACTGCTCTGACAGACCGGATGATTGAGCATTTTAAGGAGGTTCGTGACAACATCAGAACGCCTTATGATAAAGAGACAAAGATTATTCTGCAGTCTGATGATTTTGAGGAGTATGCGGATCTGGATTTCGATGCAATCTGGAAAGACAGAAGCAGATGCTTTGGTGAGTTTATCTCTCAGGAGAAGAACTATCGATCTAAGGCACTCAAGCAGGCGGATGTGTTGGAGATGATGATGCTGTACCCGGAGGATTTCACCGAGGAACAGTTGGCGGATAATTATGATTATTATGAACCTATCACAACGCATGACTCCTCCTTATCTGCAGCTGTTCATGGTATCCTTGCCGCGCAGCTTGGCAGGATGGACGAGGCAGAGCGATTCCTGCAAAAGGTAATCGACATCGATATGTCCGAGGCGAAGCGTGGTGCGGAGGAAGGAATCCACATTGCCAACTGCGGTGGAATCTGGCAGATGATTGTCTATGGATTCGCAGGCCTTAAGAGCGCCATGTGGTCCGATGAAATCAATCTGAATCCCCATTTGCCTTCGTGCTGGGAAAGCGTGGAAATTCCTCTGAAATGGCACGGTAAGCAATACCATATCACCGTGAACCGAAACGGATGCAAATGTGTGGAGATGAATTAATAAAGAATGACAAAATAATTAACTTCTGTCGCACCTTCGGCAGAAGTTTTTTATTGCCCCGATTTCATATTTTTTTTAGAAATATTTTCTGGAAAAGCGGTTGACAATAGATAACGTGGGTGCTATTTTTATGGATGTAAGGTATTAGCACTCCCTTTAAATGAGTGCTAACAATGCAAAAGGAGTGATGGAATGCAGTTGGATGAGAGAAAGACCAAAATATTGCAGGCCATTATCCGGAATTATCTGGAGACAGGTGAGCCGGTGGGCAGCAGGACGATTTCTAAATATACTGATTTGAACCTGAGCTCCGCAACCATTCGAAATGAGATGGCAGACCTGGAGGAGATGGGATACATCCTACAGCCTCATGCCTCTGCCGGACGAATCCCCTCAGACAGAGGGTATCGCTTCTACGTCGATACAATGATGGCTGAAAAAGAGCGGGAAGTTGTCGAGATGAAGGAGATGCTCTTAGAGAGACAGGATAAGATGGAAACCTTACTGAAAAAGGTGGTAAAGGCACTGGCGAATAATACACAATATGCCACGATGATTTCCGCGCCTTCTACCCATCGCAACAAAGTCAAATTTATTCAACTCTCCCGAGTGGAGGAGAATCAGATACTGGCAGTGATTGTGGTGGAGGGAAATGTAATCAAGAACAAGATTTTATCCATCACAGAGCCCTTGACGGATGAGACGCTATTAAAGTTGAACATCCTGTTGAACACCCACTTAAACGGCATGTCACTGGAAGAGATTAATCTCGGTATGATAGCTGCGCTGAAACAGCAGGCAGGAATTCACAGCAATATCGTGAGCGAAGTGATCGATGCGGTTGCAGAGGCAATCAAGGCGGATGAAGACTTAGAGATTTACACCAGCGGAACCAACAACATCCTAAAGTATCCTGAGCTTGCCGACCAGGAAAAGGCCAGCGAACTGATCAATACGTTCGAGGAAAAACAGCAGCTTACGGAATTGGTGCTGGATACACTTTCGGATGACAACAACACCGGGATACAGGTTTACATCGGTGATGAGACACCGGTGGAGAGCATGAAAGACTGCAGCGTGGTGACAGCCACATACGATCTGGGTGATGGCATGCGTGGAACGATCGGAATCATCGGACCGAAACGTATGGACTACGACAAAGTGGTCGGGACCCTGAGAACACTGCAGAACAGGCTGGATGACCTGTACGGTGAGAACTAACTGGAAAGGAATGATTTGCATGGCAGAGCAGGAAAAAGAAATATTAGAAGAAGAAACAACTGCAACTGAGCCTGAGGAAAATGCTGAAGCACAGGAAGCTGTGGAAGAGGCAGCGGAGGAGAATAAAAAAGCCTCCAAAAAGCAGGCGAAGCAGGATAAAAAGACAGACGCATATAAAGAGAAGATTGAGCAGCTGGAAGACAAGGTAATGCGTCAGATGGCTGAGTTTGAGAATTTCCGTAAGAGAACGGACAAAGAAAAACAGGCGATGTTCGAGACCGGCGCAAAGAGCGTTATCGAAAAGATGCTTCCTGTGATTGACAATTTTGAGAGAGGACTGGCGACAGTACCTGAGGATAAAAAAGAAGATCCCTTTGTGGATGGTATGAACCGCATTTACAAACAGCTTCTCACAGAGCTGGATGCCATCGGGGTAAAACCCATTGAGGCATTGGGGCAGGAATTTGATCCCAACTTCCACAATGCGGTAATGCAGGTGGAGAGCGAGGAATACGAATCCGGAATCGTCGCACAGGAGCTTCAGAAAGGTTACACCTATCGGGATACCGTCGTGAGACACAGCATGGTTGCAGTGGTATCTTAGAAGTTAACATATTTTATTAACATAGTACAAAATCAATTTTAAATCATTTTTAGGAGGAAGATAAAATGAGCAAGATTATCGGTATTGATTTGGGAACAACAAACAGCTGCGTAGCAGTTATGGAAGGTGGTAAACCCACTGTTATCGCTAACGCTGAGGGAGCTAGAACAACACCCTCCGTTGTGGCATTTACCAAGACTGGTGAAAGACTTGTGGGTGAGCCTGCAAAACGTCAGGCAGTTACCAACGCTGACAAGACAATCGCATCTATCAAGAGAGATATGGGTACGGACCGCGGACGTACCATTGATGACAAGAAATATTCTCCTCAGCAGATTTCTGCAATGATTCTTCAGAAATTGAAAGCAGATGCTGAGAGCTATATCGGCGAGAAAGTATCAGAAGCGGTTATCACCGTTCCCGCATACTTCAACGACGCACAGCGTCAGGCAACCAAGGATGCAGGTAAGATTGCAGGTCTGGAAGTAAAGCGTATCATCAATGAGCCTACCGCTGCAGCACTTGCATATGGACTTGACAACGAAAAAGAGCAGAAAATCATGGTTTATGACCTTGGTGGTGGTACATTCGATGTTTCCATCATTGAGATCGGTGATGGTGTCATCGAGGTTCTTTCCACAAACGGTGATACTCACCTTGGCGGTGATGACTTCGATAACAAGATCATTGACTGGATGATTGATGAGTTCAAGAAGGCTGAAGGCGTTGATCTTTCCGGCGATAAGATGGCAATGCAGAGACTGAAAGAGGCCGCTGAGAAGGCTAAGAAGGAACTGTCCAGTGCAATGACCACTAACATCAACCTTCCTTTCATCACAGCTACTGCAGAAGGTCCTAAACACTTCGACATGAACTTAAGCCGTGCTAAATTTGATGAATTGACTCATGATCTGGTAGAAAGAACAGCTATTCCTGTTCAGAACGCTATGAAGGATGCAGGACTTACCAACGCAGACTTAGGTCAGGTACTTTTGGTTGGTGGTTCCACACGTATTCCTGCAGTACAGGATAAGGTAAGACAGCTTACCGGCAAAGAGCCCAGCAAATCTCTGAATCCGGATGAGTGCGTAGCAATCGGTGCTTCCGTACAGGGTGGCAAACTTGCTGGCGACGCAGGTGCAGGCGATATCCTTCTTTTGGATGTAACTCCTCTTTCTCTGTCCATCGAGACAATGGGTGGTGTTGCAACCAGACTGATTGAGAGAAATACAACCATTCCTACCAAGAAGAGCCAGGTATTCTCCACTGCAGCTGATAATCAGACAGCAGTTGATATCAATGTTGTTCAGGGTGAGAGACAGTTTGCAAAAGATAACAAATCTCTCGGACAGTTCCGTCTGGACGGTATTGCTCCTGCTCCCAGAGGAATTCCTCAGATTGAAGTTACCTTCGACATCGATGCAAACGGTATTGTAAACGTATCCGCAAAAGACCTTGGAACCGGAAAAGAGCAGCATATCACCATTACTGCAGGTTCCAACATGTCCGATGAGGATATCGATAAGGCTATCAAGGAAGCACAGGAATTCGAAGCACAGGATAAGAAGAAGAAAGAAGCTGTTGAGACTGTAAATGAGGCAGAATCCTTCGCTATGCAGACTGAGAAGGCACTGAGTGAAGTGGGCGACAAGGTTTCCGACAGCGAAAAGACTCAGGTACAGGCTGATGTAGAAGCTGTAAAGACAATCTTAGAGAGAGTAAAAGCAGATCCTGCAAATGCAAGCGATTCTGATCTTGATGAATTGAAAGCTGCAAAAGAAAAACTGACAACTTCCGCACAGGGCGTGTTCACTAAGATGTATGAGAACATTCAGGGAGCACAGGCTCAGGCAGGTCAGGCAGGTCCTGATATGGGCGGAACAAATGCAGGCGCAGCAGATGATGATGTAATCGACGGAGATTTCCGCGAAGTATAAGAAGTACATTGAGGAGTGAACAATGGCAGAACAGAAACGAGATTATTATGAGGTGCTGGGCGTCGATAAAAATGCTGACGACGCAGCCATAAAAAAAGCATACCGTGTTCTGGCCAAGAAATATCATCCGGATATGAATCCGGGCGATGCAGAGGCAGAAAAGAAATTCAAGGAAGCTTCCGAAGCATATGCTGTCCTCAGTGATCCTGAAAAGAGACGCCAGTATGACCAGTTTGGTCATGCGGCGTTTGAACAGGGTGGAGGAGGCCCCGGAGGATTTGATTTCACCGGAGCGGATTTCAGCGATATTTTCAGTGATATTTTCGGCGATTTCTTCGGTGGTGGACGGAGCAGAGGTGCGCGCAATAACGGCCCCATGAAAGGAGCAAACTTGCGTACCAGCGTGAGACTGACTTTTGAGGAGGCTGTATTTGGCTGTAAGAAGGAGATTGAACTGACTGTTAAGGAAAGCTGTAAGACCTGTAACGGAACCGGTGCGAAACCGGGAACAACTCCTGAGACCTGTCCTAAGTGTAAAGGAAACGGTCAGGTGGTATTTACACAGCAGTCCTTCTTTGGAACCGTGCGTAATGTTCAGACTTGTCCGGAATGTCAGGGAAGTGGAAAAGTGATTAAGGAAAAATGTGCGGACTGTAGCGGTACAGGATATATTCCTATGAGAAAACGTTACTCCGTAGATATTCCTGCAGGAATTGACAGCGGTCAATCCACCCGTATGCCGGGACTTGGCGAACCGGGTATCAACGGCGGACCTAGAGGAGATATCCTTGTGGAAGTGATTGTCGGACGTCATCCAATCTTCCAGCGTCAGGATATGAATATTTTCTCAACAGTTCCCATGTCCTTTGCGGTTGCTGCACTGGGCGGTGAAGTGTTGATTGATACCGTGGATGGTAAGGTCGCCTATGATGTGAAACCGGGTACACAGACAGATACCAAAGTCCGACTCAAAGGCAAAGGTGTTCCTTCTGTGCGCAACAGAGAGATTCGCGGAGACCATTATGTGACTTTAGTTGTTCAGGTTCCCGATAAGCTCAGCCATGAGGCAAAGGAGCTTTTAAAACAGTTTGATGAGATAACAGATGACTCGTTGAACGCTGCAAAAAAGGCATCTGAGTCAGACGACTCCGGAGAAAACAAGGACAACAAAAAGAAAAAGTTTTGGAAATAACAGATAAGAGGCTGCAACAGGATTGCAGCCTTTTGTGCGTGAAGGAGGGGAAGGCAGATCGGATGGAGAGGGAACGTCGGGATTTTTTTCAAGTGCTATGTGCAATCTATGTGTGCGTTCTGACAGTTCTGCTTCCTTTGTATACAAAAGGAACGTACTGGCAACTCGGCGATGCAAAATATCAACTTTTTTTTGACATATCTGCTTTCAGCCTGGGACTTACTTTTGCGGGTACCTTGCTTTGGGGCAGAAAGGTGTGGATTGAACATTGGAGCAGCATGGATAATAGTATGCTTGCTTACGCCGGCATTTGTATTTTGTCGGCCGTGTGCAGCTCTTATCCTCATACCGCCTGGTATGGATACCGGGACTGGTATATGGGTACGTTGACACAGCTTTTGCTGGTGGGGATATACTTTTTTGTGTCGCGGTTTTGGAGTGGCAGTGGCTGGGCTACATGGTCCGCAAATATCGGTGTCATGACAGTGTCCGCCATCGCTGTTGTCAATCGTCTGGGATGGGACCCACTGAATCTGTATCGTGAGTTATCCGATAAAGCCTGGGAGAGCAGCCATATGCTATCGACTGTCGGGAACATCAACTGGCTTTGTGCGTATCTTGGCATGGCACTTATCTTTCCGATAGTGGAATATTTAAAGTCAGAAAAAACGTTGAAACGTGCAATACTCTTTTTCATCAGCATATTGGGAATTTCCATGCTCGTTCTTCAGGGAAGCGATGTGGGATGCGTTTTGGCATTGCTTCTTTTGGGATTACCTGTAATCTTAACTGACGGCACGGAGTGTATGGCAAAGCAGATGCTTCTCGGGGCAGGAAGTGCTATGGCGATGAGTGCCATGAAAGTGCTGGTTTTGATGCGGGGGAGTCTGGAGGATACACCGGGCGACGGAAGCGCCAGAACCCTTCTTTTGTGGAATGGATGGCCTGTTCTGGCAGTGGCTCTGCTGGCATTTGGAATAGTTCTGAATATAAAAAAGGAGCGTTTGAGACAAAGCTTTGTAAAACGCTATGGATTCCCGGTCTTCGCAGCGGCGTGCGTGCTTTTCCTGTGTGTATTGACATTTTATGGAATTACCACTCCAAACGCCGCCTGGGCAAATGGCAGAGGAGCCCTCTGGAGATTGGCCTGGGAGGGATGGAAAGAAGCACCTCTCCTACAAAAGCTGATTGGAGCAGGACCGGATTGTTTTGCGGAATATCTGGGTGTAATATCTAAGCAGGGGACTGTGATATTTGATACGGAGCACTGGGCGGGGGCAGTATTTGCAAATGCTCATAATGAGTGGCTGAATCAGTTGACAAATATCGGAATAATCGGTATGCTTTGTTATCTGACTGTTTTTATCACAGCTTTCAGACGATATCGGGGAATGCTGATGGGAGAACTGGCACTGACTATCTACTTTGTCAACTCCATGGTCAGTTTTCAGCAGGTTATGAATGCCCCCCTGTTGTTTTTAATGCTTGGTATCTGTGAAATAGAGTAAAGATTTTGTTGGTCGATTAAAAAATAAAAGAGAGTAATCCTTTATCCTTTGATACAATGGTTTTTGTGGAAAATCATAATTCAAGGAGGATTACTCTCATGGACATTGTATCACTTTTTGATGTATTATC
>JAILPF010000570.1 GCA_024699575.1 Acetatifactor sp.
GATGATATTGATAAAGCTCAGTATTCCACACCTATGCTTTCCACCGTACATCTTCCGAAGGAAGAGATGGGGATGTTTGCTGTGAGAATTCTGACGGATAGAATATGTGGTGGTCATAAGGCAGTTGTAACGTTGGAGTTGGGAACACGTTTGGTCAAGAGAGAAAGCTGCTATAACAGTTTTGATGGTGCAGGAGAATATATTATTTAGGTGCAATCTAATTTGAAAGGCTTGTTTTGCGAAGCAAGTCTTTTATCTTTGCAGAAATGTGGGAGAGGTAGAAAATGTCAGAAAAAACTAAGAAAGCGATGAAGATTAGAAGTAATGAAGTATGTCCAAATTGTGCGGAGACGATTTTGCTTACCTATGCAAAGGAGCTTGGGCTTACAAAAAAGCAGGCCACAAGTTTGGGCACAAATTTGGGTGGCGGGATGAAAGGCGGCTCTGTATGCGGAGCGGTGACAAGCGCACTTCTGGTTCTGGGCGCCTTGGGTGTGACGGATCCAAAGATAGTCGGAGAGTTTCAGAGAAGAGTGAAAGAGAAGCATGGGGGGATGATTGACTGCGCAGACCTTTTGAAAGCGAATTTCAAAGCAGGTGGTCAGAAGAAACCGCATTGTGATGCTATGATTTGTGAAGCGATAGAGCTGATTGAAGAATACAGATGAGTGTCAGAAAATGAATTATAAATAATGCTTTTTTTCAGCTTTTTTCACTTGTTTACTTTTTTTTGTTGCCAGATTGGTTCATGTGTTGGATTTAGATTATTGAAATGCTTGAAAATACTGATGTGATTTCGTTTTCAGTTTCGAGTGAATTTGTTAAAAAAGACGCCTTTAATGGCGTCTTTTTTGCGTATCCGGATGCAATTCTCAGCACAAACCGGAAGGCGCAATGCAATTATCTGAAAACGAATTCGTTTAAAGTGTTTGCATAAACAATTGCCTATGGATATTATTGTTATCAACACAGCGAACCAGACAATACAATCGTTCAGTGTTGGAAAGGAGGAGTATAGGTATGAAATATATTAAGATGACCGCCGGAGGGATTATTTACTGTTAATACCTGACTATGTGAAAGACAGCAGGAAGGAAAAGCAATAGATATAGACACTCAAAAAAACAGGATGGTAAAAGAAAATGAGAAAGAAATTGATAGCGGTATTATTGATAGCAACTCTGGCAGTCGCAACTATAGGATGCGGTTCCGACACCCAACGCACTTCGACAGGTACAGTGGCGAATGCCTCTGCAGGTGGCGAGAAAACAGAGGTGGAAACAATCAGTTCAGAGGCAAGAACTCTGGCAGAAGAACTTTTGACAAGAAATGTCACAGAAAAAGATGTTGTTACAGAAGAAGTTGTGGAAGCGACTATTCAAGTATTGAAAGAAACATATGAATTTGAGAATCTTAATGAATTGCGAGTTAATGACGATGAATCGTCCCTTATTGCAGACAGAAAGGGATGGTATAACAAATTGTATAACGACAGTGGGATTAAAGTTGTCGTTGCCGAAGGATCTTCCAAGCATCAGCTTGAATCACTGGAATCCGGAGAAATCAATATCGCATGGCGTATGTGGGACCCTGTGATTGCATATCTGGCTCATGGAGCAGAACTTACAATCGTAAATGTTTCAGAACATCCTTTGGAGGAGATTTCTCAGGCGATTGTTCTAAAAGATTCCGGGATTACAGAGTTCTCCCAACTGAAGGGCAAGCGTATTTCCACCAGTAGAACAACCTGTTCCTACTATACCTTGAATGAGATGGCCGACGAAGAAGGATGGACTGAGAATGTTGACTACGAGTTTGTAAATGTAGCCGATACGGAAGCAAAATCAGCTTTGATCGCCGGTGAGATTGATGGACTGGTTATGCATCAGAATCCGTCGGTGAATAACCTGCTTCTGGATGGAACTGCCGTTGTCCTCAGAAATGCGGTAGCGGATGGCATCTATGTCAACAAGGGTGGCGGACGCCATGTTGTGTATGGCCTCACTGATTGGATTGGCTCTCATAAGAACGTTGTAAAAGTGTTTGTGAAGTTAAACCAAGTAATTAAGGCTTATATTCTTCAGAACCTTGATGAATCTGCAGCTTTGTATGAGGATATTTCCAGAGTGCCTGCTAAGAACACGATCTACTGGCTGGAATGCGAAAAAAATAACTGGTATTTCACAGAAGAGCCACTTGAGAGCATTTCGAAAGATTCCGCAGATTTGCTGGAATATTCCAAATCGATTGGAGATGCTCCCGCGGATGCGCAGATTGATTTTGATGCAGTATTGGATGAAGAGTTTTTCAATCAAGGTCAATAAGTAAATTCAGAAATAGCTAAGGAAGGACAATTCAAAATGAAAGATAAGAAGCTTCGGCTTGGGGGGACAGATGTTGTTTTACTGATAGTGACGACTGCATACTGGGTACTGTTGCTTACGGTATTCCAACCCTGCGGTCCGAAAGAAGATGGAAGCTATATGGTATGTCACTGGGCGGGAAATGCGATTTTATCATTCAATATCATACTTGAGGCATTGGCTATAGTACATTTGTTTTTCAGAAAAGAAGGGATAAAAGCAGGTATCTCAATTGCACTGATTGT
Organism: Acetatifactor sp.; assembly: GCA_024699575.1. Taxonomy (GTDB): domain Bacteria; phylum Bacillota; class Clostridia; order Lachnospirales; family Lachnospiraceae; genus Acetatifactor. The sequence continues at coordinate 2,609 of JAILPF010000570.1, forward strand.
TGTAAGTGGAGTAGGCATAACACTTCCAGGTGGATTTATTCCTCTTTGTATGATGGAAACGATGAGGTGCAATCAGCTCACAAGACCGGCCAATACTATCTTCGCAGTTTTCGTGATTATTGTAGCAGCAGTCGATTTTTGGCTTTTAAACAAAAGAGGGAAAGAATGAAGTTTGTAATCAGCCTTGCGAGAAGGAATTTAAAGGGAAGACCGATTCGTACCGTAGCGTTACTGATGCTCGCAGCTTTTTTGACAGCGGCAATGTTTGGAGGAACCGTGACGGTTAAGAGCTTGAAAAAAGGTCTCGAGAGTTATGAGGCAAGGCTGGGGGCTGATATCATAGTAGTTCCTAAGGAGACTGATTCTCATGGAACGGTAGAATCAATTTTATTACAAGGTGTTCCGGGATATTTTTACATGGATAAATCAGTACTGGATATCATAGGGAGTATGGAAAGTGTCAAAAATTTTTCTCCACAATTCTATCTTGCATCTGCTACAACAGGATGTTGTGATTCAGCTGTTCAGATTATTGGTTTCGATCCTGAATCGGATTTTTCCATTCAGCCTTGGATTGTAGAAAACTACAGCAGTTCTTTGGAAGATGGAGATGTGATTGTGGGTAGTAATATTCGTATTCCAAACAGCGGAGAGATTCGTTTTTATAATGTGACCTGTAACGCAGTAGCGCAGTTGGATACCACAGGGACGGGGTTAGACAGCGCAGTTTACGCTAATATGAACACCATACAAAAAATGATGGAAAGTTCAGACAATTTAGGGTTTCATTATTTTTCCAAGGTGAGTTTTGACAGAGCAGTTTCGTCCATTCTGATAGAGGTGGAGGAAGGATGTGACATTAATTCGGTCGCAAGGGATATTAATCTTCAGTTAGATGATGCGGTGGCAAATCCTACCAAAAGCATGATTGCAGGAATTGCAAAAGGGTTGCTTGGAACTTCAAAGATAATTGGCACTTTGACCTTTGTAATCTGGTTTTTGGCTACGATTATTCTGATAGTCAGCTTTACAATGATAGTTAATGAACGGAAAAGGGAATTGGCCGTTCTTCGTATCTGTGGTGCATCCATACGTACACTGTCTGAAGTGCTTGTAGTTGAAAGCGTTCTCGTCAGCTCTATCGGAGGGTTGTTTGGAATCGTGGCTGCGAGTATGGTGATTTTCCCGTTTGAAGGAGTGCTTAAAAGAAGCTTGCAGCTTCCGATGCTTTTGCCGGGTGCTGGATTGATTTTTCTGATTGCGATTGGAGCACTGTGCGGTTCCATACTGACCTGCGGACTGACTTCGGTTATATGTACTCATAAAATTACAGAAAAAGATACGGGCTTGATACTTAGGGAGGGTGCGTAATGATTCTTGAGGCAGAAGGCATTAGCCGGAAGTTTCTTCGAAATGGTAGAGACAGGAGATATGTTTCGGCGCTGTGCCAAACGGATTTTAAGCTGG
>JAILPF010000586.1 GCA_024699575.1 Acetatifactor sp.
TTTTGTCCTACATAAAATGAGGGAGGTGCCTCATGTCGAAGACATGAACTGTAATGCACCGACCGATCTGGCGTGATTGCGAAGCAAGCATGCGGTAACCTTAATTCGAGGGGATCACATGGAAATCCGCAGAGACATATATTTGAATAAACTGATATCAAAGAAAGACAATGGGCTGATTAAAGTCGTTACAGGCATGAGAAGATGTGGGAAATCCTATCTCCTGTTTAATCTGTTTAAAGAGCATCTCGTTGAAACCGGTATTGGCAAAGACCATATTATAGAGATTGCCTTTGACTCTTTTGAGAGCAAAAAATACCGGGATCCTGAAGTGCTATACCCATACCTGATGGAGTGTCTGGCTGACGATGACATGTACTATATCCTTCTTGATGAGGTTCAGCTGCTGGCGGATTTTGAATCTGTTTTGAACAGCCTGGTAAGAAAGAAAAACGTGGATGTGTATGTAACAGGAAGTAATGCTAAGTTCCTTTCAAAGGACATTATTACAGAATTTCGCGGACGTGGTGACGAAGTTCATATGTATCCCTTGACATTTTTTGAGTTCATGAGTGCGTATAAAGGAGAAAGAAGCGAGGGCTGGAGAGATTATGTGCTCTTTGGCGGTATACCTCTTGTTCTTAGCTTTGAGACTGCTGATCAGAAATCAGATTTTTTGAAATCGCTTTTTGAAGAAACATATATCTCAGATATTACAGGAAGGAACAATATTAGAAACAAAGCTGAACTGGAGGAGCTTATTAACATCTTGTCTTCGGCAATAGGTTCGCTGACTAATCCCAGTAAGCTTTCGGCAACATTTAAAAGCGTCAAGAATAAGACTATCAGTAAGGATACTATCATAAAATATATTGATTGCTTGAAGGACTCGTTTCTCATAGACAGTGCAATTCGTTACGATATCAAGGGGAAAAAGTATATCAGTACTCCCTCCAAATATTATTTTACCGATCTTGGCCTTAGAAATGCCCGCCTTAACTTCAGACAAGTGGAAGAAACGCATGTTATGGAGAACATCATTTTCAACGAACTAAAGGTTCGTGGTTTCAATGTGGATGTTGGCGTAGTTGTTATGAATGAGGTTGATAAGTCAGGTAAAAAAATAAGGAAGCAGCTTGAAGTGGATTTTGTATGCAATAAGGGGTCTAAAAGATATTATATTCAATCCGCATATGCACTCTCCGATGCGGAAAAAATGAAGCAGGAGCAAAGATCTTTGATTAATACGGGGGATGGTTTTAAGAAAATAATCATCACCAAGGATGCTGTTGCACCCCTCTACAATGATGAGGGAGTGCTGATAATGAATGTATATGATTTCCTGCTTAATCATGGCAGCATGGAGATTTGAAGGATTATGGGAAGAAAAAAACAATGGATTCCTACTAAGATAATATTGAAATTGGGAGGCATCAAAGGCTTAAATATCATGATAGATATCGTGTGGGAACTTTTATTTGCCGAGAAGATGGCGAAAATGGTTTCCTGTATGCGGGCAGGTGCGACCGATGATGTTTTAAAGAATGGTATTTTAGCTTTGGCTATATTGCTTTTTGGAAAAGTGATATCTGTTATTCTGTCTGTCTTTAACAAAAATGTGAGGATCAGGGAAACTGGAAAACTGAAAATCGAATGGTTGAGAAAAGTTTTTGACAGGCCTCTGCATCAGCTTCGCGAAATAGGAAGCGGCGGTTTGAAGGAACGATTGACAGACGACATAGATAATGTCATTGATTATTATGTATCGTTAATACCTGAAGTCTTGTGTTCGATCGTGGGAATATGTTGCTTGGCTGTTTACATGTGGCATTATTCTGCAATGTACACGGGCGTAGTATTATTTATGTCTTTGTTTCAAATTATACCACCGCTTGCTACAGGCAAAATCTTTGGAAAAGCATATGAGGATAATGCGGGTAATGAAGAGGAAGAAACGGAATTTTATGTGGAATGCACGGATGCGTTTCTTACACTGAAAGTAAATAATGCAGAAAAGTGGGCTTTGGAACGGCTGGAAAAAATACAAAAGAGGTGTTATCAATCAGGTAAAAAAACCATTTTGTTTAATTCCATAGAGATGTCATTGGCGAGCTTTGTCACATATTTAATAAAATATGTAATGTATTTAATTACGGCGGTATTTGTTGCGACCGGACATATCACTATTGAAACGGGAACAATAGGATTGGCTTTGTTACCGACTATTTTTTCATATACTGATACTGTGTTTAAAGCTTTAATTGATCGAGAAGTTAAAGTGAAGGCGATAAAGCGTATAACGGCTTGGGAAGGCGCATCTTCCTGTAAGCAAGAATACAGGCTTGATGGCGGTATTAAATTTACCGATTGTTATTGTGAGTTTGGAGGTAATACAACACTTGAACTTAAAAATTTTAGTACTCGAGATACCGGAATTACGGTGATAAAAGGAAGAAATGGTGCGGGAAAGACTACTGCCCTGAATGTTATCTCCGGCTTGATCAAGCCGATTAGAGGATGCGCGTATATAGGAGAGATTAAATCAGAGGAACTCCTTGGCGATGTGTTTCCTAAGGAACTGGCATATATATGTCAGGATAAGATAAATTTTAATATTACGCCTAAAGAATTGTTTGAAATGTATGAAAGAGAAATACAGGAAAAGGCGTTAAAAAATGCATTTGAGTTTGGATTATCCGAGGAAATATTAAACAAGTCGCTCATTAGTCGTTTGTCAGGCGGAGAAAACAAAAAAGTCATTTTATCGATAATATTGGCGTGTAACGCACGAGTATTACTGGTTGATGAACCAAATAACGATTTGGACTCCCATGGAGTAGAAGTTTTAGAAAAAATGATTGAAGAGCGTAATGGTTTGACAGTAATAATCGATCATACAGGACGTTATGAGAGAAAAGCCAATTGCCTTGTTTGTCTATAGGAGAGGAAAAAGTGAAGAAGCATTCGTTGTTGGGAGATTTCATACAAAAAATGGGGTTGGCAACCTTTTTGTATTCAATGTCCGAGATTATAAACGGAGTTTTGTCTGTGTACATAGCGGACAAAATCGGTGACATTTCCAATGATTTATTTGAAAGTGGCAGCAATATTAAGTTAGAAGAAGTGATCGCCGTCGCTGTCGGAACGATTTTGTTAACTGTGATGGTGCCTTTTGTACGGTGGCTGGGAGAAAATAATCTTTTTAAACAATCTTTTCCGTATTGCAATACTGTAATGGATGCATTTCTAAACAATCGTTATGAGAATGTGAAGAAAATCGGGAAAGGCGAAGCAGAATATAGGTTGGAAGATGATACCATTAGTTTTTACTGTACCATGGAATCATACGGACAAGAATTAATTTCACTTCCCGTAATAATAGCGTACATGATCTATAAGCTGGGAGATGTGAATGCTGTTTTTTTAATAGGCGCTTTTTTGCTAGCGGCTATCAGTTTTTTCGTACCGTTGTTATTCAGAAAAAAGCAGGAGGAGTATTACGATAAGGTTTATGAATACAAAGCAAGGTTGCGTCAGGACGAAATCTCGTTGGCAGATGAGGCGGAGAGCTATGTCTTTTTAGGAATATTAAGGGCATGGATTGACCGTATTAAAGCATTCTATGAAAAAAATATACCAATGTTGTCAAGATGGAATCGGCTGCGGGGCGTTGTTGACGGAGCTTCGGCTTTGCTCATGGTAGCAGAGGTTGTAGTAGTTGTTACCGGTGCAGTATTATCCGGCTATGGAATTGTTGATATAGGTGAGGTGGCGGGAGTAGTTATTCTTCTTCCGTTATACAAACTAATAGTTGAAAAGATATACAAAATGATAAAGGATATTCCTAATTTCAAGGTGCTGAAATCGAGAATGAAGGCTATTTATTCTGGGCTTGAAAAAGAAAATGGGGATGAAATATCGGAGATTTTTTCCGTTGATGTAAAAGATTTTGCTGTGTTATATGATGAAAAAGACGCGTATACCAATACTGTTTCGTTTTCGTTGAAAAAGGGTGAACGTGTTGTAATCAAAGGCGTAAACGGAAGCGGAAAAACATCGGTATTAAACGGATTGGTAGGATTGATTGCTGACTATAAAGGTGAGATTTTTATTGATGGAAGGGAATTAAGAGAACTAAGCGTAAAGTCATTAAGAAGCAAAATTGCATATGCACCGCAAAACCCCACATTTTTGCGAGGGACCATTTTTGAAAATATTCGTTTATCAGATAAGAAAATAAGTGACGATGAGATAATCGAATATTTGAAACTATTTAAAATGGAACATCTGTTGAATAGGACCGAGGACATAAGCGCAGACGAATTGTCAGGCGGCGAAAAACAAAAAATATCATTGATCAGGACGATCCTAAAACACGGCGATATTCTAATTTTAGATGAACCCACGAACCAGCTGGACTCAGAATCTATTCGTATTCTAATTGATGTATTAAACGGACTTATTTGCATGATGATAATTGTCACACATGATTCCAGAATGATACTTGAAAGAGCGGATGAGTTGGTAATAGGGAATGGATATGCATAAGTGATTGAAAAAGCCGCTTTCGCGTCCGAATCTGCCAATGGCAAAACATGAATTTGCAGG
>JAILPF010000062.1 GCA_024699575.1 Acetatifactor sp.
TATGCAACTTACTCTCTCTTAAGCTGTGATGCTGCTGCCGCATCCAGTAACACCTCGCAGTTGGGATGCAACTGTACCACAGAAGCAGGAATATCCGGTGTGATTGGTCCACAGATTGCTTTCCTGATAATCTCCGCTTTATGTTCCCCTTTGGCAATCAGCACCAGCTTACGCGTCTGCATGATATTGACTATTCCCCTGGTAAGTCCCCCTAACGGGTAGTCATCTGCCACTCCTGTCTCCTTTCGTACTCTCTCCTCAAAAACAGGGTCCATGAGAGATACCCAGGTAGGTCTCTCAAAAGGTGTCCCCGGCTGATTAATACCGATATGCCCGTTCCATCCGATTCCAAGCATCTGAAGATCTGCTCCGCCATTGGCAGCAATCCGCTCCTCAAATAATCTGCATTCTCTTTCAAAATCATCAGACATAGTAAGTGGCATAATGAAATGCTCCTCCGGAATATGTAATGGTTCCACAATCTGTCTGTAAATCATATTGTAACAGCTTCCGCTATAGCTTCTGTCCAGATTCGTCAGCTCATCCACATTAAAGATGATGGTTTCCTCCGTCGGGAACGGATACTGTCTGTAAATGTCACTGACAATACGATGCATCTCACCGGTGGTCTGTCCTGTGGACAAGCCAATCACGGAATTGGGTTTTTCCAGTATCTGTCCGATGATTCTCCAGGCAGCAAGCGTGTCAAATTCCTTCTCATTTTTTGCAATGGTTATCTTCATCCGTCCAAAATCCTCCTACAAACCTATCCATTCTCCGGGTTGCTTTACAGCTTTTCTCGCCATCTGCTGCATTTTCATGATTTCCAGAGTATCTTCCGGAAGAACAGGAAGTTTTTTCGTCTTAAAAAAAGTAATCACAGCATCCATAAACGGTTCATAATATTGTCCTACACTGATTTCACGAATTCCTTCCGCGGCTTTTCCGGCAGCAAAGTGGAAGGGCAGACCGGGTGCCAGAGTGAATGTACACATTCTCTCATCCTCATAACGATAAATAATGTGCTTAACCTCTCCCATCAACTGCGCCTGACAGGAAACTGATCCTGTTCCCATGGCAGCCTGCAGCATCTCAAATTGATGCACAGAATAATTGATCAAGTCCCCCGGTCCCTGGGAAAGAGCAAAATCTGCGGTTTCTCTTTTTTCCCGAAAAGAAGTAAGTCCCGGGCAAAAACGTTGTGCAGAACAGCTGAAAACAGGCGTATTGTATTTACTCGCCACAGCAAACATCCTTTCTGCGCTCTCCACATCCGGTGCAAAAGTTTTATCACAATATACCGGTTTCCCGCTCTCAAGTGCGAGCTTTGCCAGCTGTTCATGGGGTCTGCAGTCATCTGCACACATCACCATGAGAGCATCTGATTTTTCAACCAGTTCCACACAGCTTTCACAAAACTCACACCCCTTTTCCTCACTCCACGCTTTGTTTGTCAGCCTCCATGCATCCTTGGAATCCTTTTTCCCCCATGCATAGCACAAATCGATATCCATATTCAATCTCTTTGCAGCATCCCGCAGATAGTCAGGATAGTGATTGGAATGCCAGTTGTCCAGCGTGATATCTATCATTCCTACTTTTATCATTTCTTCTCATCCTCCCGGAGCACCTCAGCCAAAACCCACAGCCAGCGATTGGTCGTGGAAGTCCATACTTCCTTATAGGTTGCATTGTTGGTGTGTGGCCAATACGGTTCATCCTCATCTTCCCTCGTCTGAATGCCTACCGGCATCTCACCAATCATTTCACCCGGAAGCGGTGCATACTGGGAAGCATAATTACTTCCCTCACCATATTGCAGGGATTGCCCGAACGGATTTTTGCCGTTCATCCAGTAGAGCTGTTCTCTGGCCATATCCAGATAAGAATCGTCATTCAAAAAATGTCCAACCATGCCTGCAGCTCTTCCCAGTGAAAGGCTGATGGCACTGTTTCCTCTGAAAGAAAACCATACAGGGAACTGACGCAGATAATATCCATCCCCCATATTTTTTCCTGCGCGGAGCTGATTCAGATAATGTTCTTTCTCCTGCTCGAATTCCGCCAGAAGATGAATCCTTGAAAAATTTTCTTTATCCCGGACTTCCCTCTCATGATAGATTCCTGCCGGAATCATTCCGTATGGATTCGCATTTTCCATCAATAAATTCAGATACTTTCCGTACAGTAAAACGGCTTTCTTAACCTGTCCTGCCGCTTGCGCATCACTCAGGAATTCATAACATAATGTCAGAGCTTCGACACAGAGATATTCTCTGGACTGATGGCTGGAATGTATCAAGCATTTCTTTGATTCATCGGTGTAAAAGCAACCGCATACCGGAAGCTTTTCATCCGTTTCCTGACAGGCAAGCACTTTTTTTACATACACCTGCAGGTAGTTTCGATATGTTTCCTGCCCCGTCAGTGCGTAAAGTCTCGATGACGCAATCACCACCAGCGCATCACACTGTGACTGACAAAGCCCATAAGTGTGCTCCCAGAAAACCGGAAGTTCCATTCCGGCTTCCTCAAGTCTCTTGATTGCGAATTCAAAATCTTTGATAGCAGCCTGTCTGCACCGATGTGCCAACTCTCTCTCATCCTCTTTCAGAAGCTGCGCAGCATGAGCACATATCGCTGCTCCAAAAAGGTTCTCCACAGCATGATTATGCACTCTGGCCTCCACATCATCCGAGTCCCCGATATACCCTTTGGTCCAGCGAACCAGACCTGCACTGGTAGCTCGATATCCATCCTCAAATCTGGTCCGCAGCACAAATTCCAATCCCCAGATGGCTTCTTCCACCAGGCGCTCCTTCAGCATGGAGCCCTCCAGCCCCGGGCCTTTGGAATAAGCAAGGGAAAGCAGTGCATCTACACTCTCCGCTGTATGAGTCATCTGTTGGGATAAATCCCCGGCATCATGCCAGCCTCCGCAAAAAGGAAGGATTTTACCCTGATGCCTTGCCACCACATCCATATGGCAAATGCCGTGCCTTCCCCTGACCGGATATCCACACCTCTCACAAAACAGGAAATTTATGCTCTTCCATATAGCAGCCTCACAAACATTCTCATCAATAACAAACATCGGCGTTCTTTTGTCTCCAATGTTGATATGATATCTGCCGGGCGTTTTCAATTCCGAGAAGTCCAGTACATAGAAATCCTGATTGTCAAACAAAACTTTTCTGGGTTCCCCTTTATATGACACTGTAAGGGTATCATCAGACACAATGTAGAAAACCTCATCACGGATTGCGGTAACCGCCGTCTTCTTCCCCGATGTCATATATCCCGTAGCCGGGTACAGGATCGCTCCCTCATCACATTTCCAGCCAAAGTCACGGAATCTATGTCCAGTCTGTTCCAAGGAAATCTCCTTGACCCGATATAGAATCCTCTCTCCGCCGGAAGCTTCCCTTCCGTTTCGCCTGAACGCAAAAGAAAGATGGATGACAGCATCTCTGGGCATACTTCCGAATTCCCAGATACAGTCATTCCATTCATGGTTTCTCAGAGTGACAACATGGCTTCCCTCTCTCCCGTAGGCATCCGGTATTTTCTGTACACCATCATTCCAAAGCCCCACAGTCACTTCCGTGACATAGACGCCATCGCACTCCGGACGTATTACAAATCGCAGCCTGTCATACTTCTCCCAGTTCTCCCTGTCCGTGGAAAGTTCCATACTTATATTTCCGTAAAATGCATAATCGCCATCCTGCGCCATTCCCTCCGGCCAGCATTCACCTTCCGTCTCTGCACTTAACTCCTTCTCTCCGGTCCACAAGACTTTCCTGTCCAGAACCTTTTCCTTCTTACGAAAATTCTCAAAAGAGTTTTCCGGTATATATGTCAAAGGTTTATGAATATAGCAACTCTCTATCAGTTCCTGTCCAAAATTTTCCATACACTCTCTTCCCTTATTTGATGGTAACTTCACCGTATGCCGCCCACTCACAGCTTCTCAAAAGCAGTACTTTAAATTGAGGCGGTTCCATGGAAATGGTAGTATTCTCCATCAGACCATGTCCGGTATAATGTGTCCAGACATGCCCCAGAAGAAAATTCACGCACTTTCCTTTCCCGTATTCACCGATAGTCAATATTGGCTCATCAAGTCCTGTACCATGGTGTCCCCATCTGGATTCGCGTTCCTTGTCTGAATGAGCTGTCGCAAGCACTTTTATCGGTACATTCCATGGATTTTCCAACAGGCAGAACAGTTCGTCCCAGGTCTCAAAATCGCTTACCCCATCGGTTATCGGATGCTTTTCCTTGGTCATATTGACAGGGCAGGTGTTGAAATCTCCATGGGTTGCCGTCTCTCTCCAAAGAAGTCCTATCATCTTTTCGATTTCCGGATTATTCCGGAAACAGGGATGTACTCCATGGAAAAACAGTACGCCCTTTCCACCGCTTACCGCCTCCACAAGACGTTTCTCATTCTCCGCATCCCAATAATCATCTGCACACAGAAAGAAAAAAAGTGCAGTTTCTGCAACTTTTTTTTCATCTGTCATATATTCTTTGATGGAACATTCCGCTTTCGGATGAATTCCTGCTATGCTGACCGTGAATCTGCCGGTATCACACAGCCATCTTGATACAATATCCGCTATACGGATGACATCATGCCCCATGGGACTAACCAGTAAGACTACTTTGTTTATCTGCATATTCTAGCACCTTCTATAATCTATTTATATTGTAATTCCTCGTTTTCTCATCATTGCATGGGTCGCTGCACCAATCAATCCGATCTGTGTCGGATCCAGTTCAGACTTCTTAATCCCATATTTCAATCCACTGAGCGTAGGACAGTTAAGTTCCCGCTGCAAATGATTTACAATCCAATCATCACTGACCACACCGCCGCCCAGCACAATCATATCCGGGTCCAATGTTCTCACCAGATTCATCAAAAAGTTTTTTAATTCCTCAAAAAACTCTTCTGCCAATTGGCTGCATAAAATGTCCCCTTTATCAGCCAGTTTAAATACTTCACCGGCATCAACCCTTTTTCCATTATCCGGAATTTTTAATTCCGTCGGTATGTTTTCAGCCATTCGCCGGGCTGTTGCATCGATTCCCATTCCGGAAACCAGCCCCTCCACGCAACCGTTTCGTCCACAGATGCATGGGATTTTACTCTTTCTATCCACCACCATGTGGCCAACTTCGCCTGCATTATTGTTGCTTCCGCGAACCATCCTTCCGTTCGCTATAATTCCGGCCGCAAGACCGGTTCCGATATTCACATAAATAAAATTATCGCTTATTTTTCCTGCGCCAAATACCAATTCCGCCATTGTGGCACTTTTCACATCATTGTCAAGCACTGTCTGTATCCCGAGAACCTGTGTAAGTTTTTGTGCCAGTGACAATTCTGAAAACTCCACGTGATTGAGAGTTTTCCAGATTCCGTTTTCTTCATCCACAATCCCCATAATGCCCACACCGGCATAACAGGGAGTTCCCACAAAATTTCTTGTTTTCAAATAGTCTTCAGCGCAGGAAACCAATCTCGAAGCCGCCTGCTTCTGCGTCAAAGCACCTGTATCGTAGCGTTTCTGATTTAAAATATTCCCTTCGCTGTCCATTTCTCCGATAAGCAGTTTTGTTCCGCCGAAATCGAGCCCAAGATAGGTTTCCATACGCTGATTGACCTTTCTGTTTTTTTACTGTTCAGAAGTAGCCAGATATTCTTTCATCTGTCTCTCAACTTCTGCCATGTATGTATCAATACCTGCATTAGTCAAAGCTTTTCTGTACTGTTCAACCGCATCCTGAGGATCTCCTGCCTTACCAAACTGAATTGCAGGAAGCCATGTGGATGCCGCTTCATTGATTGCTGTAACCTCTGCATCAACACTTGTTGTATCAAGCACAAAGGATCCCCAGGGATTTACAGTAGTCCATGGTTTAATCTTCTCGTTGATGGCATTA
>JAILPF010000591.1 GCA_024699575.1 Acetatifactor sp.
AGATGAGCAGAAATTATATACGAATATTACAAATTTTTTGAACCAACAGTATCAGTTTGATTCTGACATGCTCGTCACAATGGTGTATCTGACGGATAGACCGGAACAGGTTTATTATACTTACAATACATATGGTGATAACAATAAAGGGAATGAGGGATATCAGAGAGTCCGCTATTTTAAAGAGAAGGTACAGAATAAGCTTCTCGATAGCAGTGATGCACTTTCTACAGAGGTAACTCTTTTCTGGCAGGATGAGCATTTGTATATGGTACGGAATCTTTTGGATATCAGTTTTCATCCTTATGGAATGATTGTGATAGAGCTCTATGTGCCGGAGATTTTCAATGGTCTGGAGAGTGTCTGGGGCGCAGAATCCTATCAGGTGTATCTGGAGGATATTCCTATTTTGCAGACGGAGTTTCCCTCCGGTCATAAGATCCCGTCGCTGACGTCTGAAAAGTGCGTTTACCTGCGACAGAGCAAGGATGAGGAGTATCCCGGTAATTATTCTTATTTCTGTACAAGCTTTGGGGATAAGACCTTGACGTATGGGATTCGGATTAACAGCAATTACTGGCTGGATGAAGTCAAGGTTCTGAATTACTCCATGATTGTGGTGGTCCTCTTTGTGGTGCCACTCATCTTTCTGATGTTTTATTTCTTTAACAGACAGATTTCCCGCCCTGTGCGTGACCTTGTGGCGGCAGCTGGGGAGATTGCCTCCGGAAATTACGGACATCAGGTGAAGACTAATGCCATGAGCAAGGAGTTCGATTATCTGGAGAAAAGCTTTAACAGCATGTCCTCGGAACTGAAATATCAATTCGAGACGATTTATCAGGAGGAACTGGCACTGCGGGATGCCAATATCAAGGCATTGCAGTCTCAGATTAATCCACATTTTTTGAATAATACATTGGAGATTATCAACTGGGAAGCGCGCATGAGCGGAAGTGATACTGTGAGCGGTATGATTGAGGCGCTGGGCACGATGCTAAGTGCCACCATGAACCGCAAACAGAGGCGCTTTGTGAGCCTGGCGGAGGAGCTGTCCTATGTGGATGCGTACCTTTACATCATTTCCAAACGATTCGGTGAGCGTTTTCAGGTGGTTCGTGAGATTGATGAAAGTCTTTTGCAGATGGAAGTTCCCATGCTGATTATTCAGCCCATCGTGGAGAATGCGGTGGAGCATGGTGTGGAGGCGAACAGACAGGGGAAGGTGACTATCCGGATTACGTCGGATTGGGATAAAATTATTATTGAGGTTAAAAATGACAGCGCTCTCGCTCCGAAAGACAGAGAGCGGATTGACCTTTTATTAAATGGGGATGGCCGGATGGAAGAAGAGCATCATGTCAGCCTGGGAATAAGGAATGTGAATCGAAGGATAAAAATCATTTATGGAGAAGAATGCGGCTTGACGATACAAAATGATGCGGATGGCTGTACGGTCAGCCGTATTGTGGTAAAAATGCTGCATGAGGGAAGTGTCGGGGATAAGTAAGCATGAGAAAGCGGTTTATTGTGGGTGCGGTAAGTCTTCTTGCCTGTCTGTTGACAGCGTGTACCGGTTTGGCACCCTTGGGAGATTTTGGCGAACAGCAGGAGACAGAGACCACAGAGAGCGTGACTCTCAAGGTGGTAACCACCTTTGCAGGGAATGATGGAAATGCACAGGTCTATCGAAAAGCATATAAGGCATGGGAAAAAGAGACAGGAAATAGTGTGGCAGACATGTCTTCCAACTCAGATGAGAATTTTAAGATGAGAGTCATCAATGATTTTCTGACCGGCTCGGAGCCGGATGTGCTGTTTTTTTTCAGCGGCGCGGATGCCAACAGTTTTATTGAGGCTGGTAGGGTGGTATCCCTGGGAGAAATCCGGGAAGAGTATCCGGATTATATCTCGAATCTGGATATTACCAGGATTCCGCCCTCCATGGTGGATGGTAAAATTTATGCAATTCCGGTGAGTGGATATTGGGAGGCCATGTTTGTCAATACGACAGTGCTTGAGGCAGCAGGGGTGGAGGTACCCGGAGCCGATTATACCTGGGAGCAGTTTTTGGAGGACTGTGAAAAGATTAAAGAGGCGGGGTTTACGCCCATTGCGGCTGCACTTGGAAATATTCCGCATTACTGGTGGGAATATGCGATTTTTAACCATACGCCGCCTAAGAGACATCAGGCGATACCGGATAGTGTGGATGATGCCATGGGAGAAGCGTGGGTGGCAGGAATCTCAGATATTGTTGATTTGTATCAAAGAGGGTACTTTCCCAAATACACAAACTCCGTGACAGATGAGAATACCTTTGCCCTGTTTATGGAGGGAAAAGCAGCCTTTCTGATAGACGGTTCCTGGAAGGTCGGAAGCATTGTCCAGAACTGTCAGGAGATAGCAAATGATGAGAGTACGCTGGATGAGGAGAAGCTTGCACAGTTTACGGTGACGTTTGTTCCTGGCACGCAGTCAAGGCAGGCGACAGACTTAATCGGCGGTACCTCCATGGGATACTATATCTCCAGAAAAGCCTGGAATGATCCTGACAAGCGAGATGCGGCAGTATCCTTTATCAGTTACATGACCTCGGATGAGGTGGTGCCAAAGTTTGCAAAGCATGCGGCGAACATTCTAAAAAATCCCCCTACAGCTTCGGTTGAGGAATTAAACTCCTTACAAAAGCATGCGGTGGATATGCTGGCGGAGAGTACTTCTCTCACACCGGCGGTTCAGGATATCTTTCAGGGGGAATGCAGAGTGACAACATTTGACGAAATGCCGGATATCGTCAATGGCCGGGTAAGCCCGTATGACGCGGTCAGAAAAGGTTTGGAAATCTATAGGGAGCAGGGGGAAGAGTAATGTATAAGGTTGTGATAATTGATGACGAACCAATCATTGTGGAGGGACTTACCAGAAGCATCCACTGGGAAGATTTTGAATGTGAAGTCATCGGTTCGGCTTACAGCGGGGAGGAAGGACTAAGGCTTTTGGAGGAGCTAAAGCCCAATATTGTGTTTTCGGATATCCGAATGCCGCGCATGGACGGCCTTACTATGATAGCAGCGGTCAAATCCAGATTCCCGGATATGGAAGTTTCAATTTTGACAGGCTTTCAGGATTTTGAGTATGCCAGACAGGCCATCGTCCTTGGGGTGACCAGATTCCTGGTAAAGCCCTCCAAGATGGACGAGCTGCAGGAGGCTGTGGCAACCATGGCAAAGAATCTGCAGGCGAAGGGGATTTCCCCAAATGGTGCTGAAGATGCTGCCTCACAGGAAGCTGGTCTGCAGGAAGGTGATTTGAATGAGGGGGAATTGAAAGAAGAGTCCGAGGCAAGCAGTTTCCTGGTGAACAACGCACTCAAATATATGGAGGAGCATTATCAGGAGAAGTTGAAGCTCCAGGATGTGGCAGACCAGGTATATGTCAGCCAGTGGCACTTAAGCAAGCTCTTAAATCGCTACAAGGGGCAGAGTTTTTCCGATATTCTGAATAACATCCGCATCGAAAAAGCCAAGGAGCTTTTAAATGACCCGGCTCTCAGAATCGGAGATATCGCAGAGAAGGTCGGTTTTCTCGACATGGCGCATTTTTCCAGAGTGTTCAAGCGCCAGACCGGCATGAGCGCCAATGAGTTTCGGAATAACTTGAAATAGGAGTGTTCAAAAATCGTGGAATATAAAATCAAAGATTTCTATAATAGACTAAATTCAAATAATAAATATAAATTTCTGCTTTCAATTCCATGGATAGTCGGATGTTTGGTTTTTATGGCTGTTATGATAAAACTAGGTCATTTCAGTTATGAATCAAACGATGACATGTTTTTGAGTTTTATTGTGAATGGAATATACGGAAAATGTTATACGCATAATATGTTTAACAGCTACCTGTTAAGTTTATTTTTTTCCGGATTATATTCTATTTCAAGAGCGTGTAACTGGACATTCTTATACTATGTATTGTTCATTACTATGTCGTATATCGCTTTTGGGGTATGGAACATATATCGAAACAAGTTGATTCCAGCGTATCTTACTTCTTTTTTGCTTGTTTTTTCAACATTCAATGCGCTTATCACCCGAATGAATTTTTCGAAGTCGGCGTCGATTATTATAGCTGTTGGCTATATCCTGTTTATTTCTTCCGTTGACAATGACAAGCCAAAAAGTAAGTCAAATATTTTTTTGCGCGTGATTTCATATGTTTTCATCATTGGCGGATACCTGATAAGATGGGATACCTGCCTGGCTTCGCTCCCTTTTTTAATTATCATGATGGTGTATGTGTTTTTTGATAACGGAAAGCAGGCACGCCGTTTGCTTCCTTTTTCAGGCATTGCAATTTCACTGATACTTATCTGGGGAAGTAATTTTATTGTATACAGAGCAGACCCGGATTGGCGGTATTGGGCTGATTATAACAAGGAAAGATCCAATCTGCTGGATTATTATTTAGTCGACTATGACGAGTATGCAGAAATCTACGAGGAATTGGGCATATCACGAAACGATCATGCAGCTCTCTCCAATTGGATATATGCTGATGATGACATTTTTGATCTTGAAACAATAAGAGAAATTTCAAGAATAAGTAAACAACATTTAAGCGAATACATAAAGCTAAACGGACAAAACATTGAAGGCGGAATCCTTAATTGCTTAGAACTTTTTAAAAACTATTCGATTATATACGTTGTTATATTCTTGTTCCTGATGATTTTACCGCTGTTAAAAGGAAAAGATGCAATATTACTGATTGGTGCCTTTGTTGCCGGTTTTGGTGAAGTGTTATATCTGATGATAAATCTTAGATGTCCTGAGCGTGCTTTTTACACACCGGTGCTCATTCTCTTTTCCATATTGATATTCTTTATGTGTAAGGCTGTAGATAAAAACAGCGTGCAGATCAGTATATTGATTTGTTTTATGCTCATCTACAGTTTTTACGGAAGCAATCTGTATTGCATAAATCGTACGTCGGGTTTTAGGTATTCCAATAAAGACGAAGCAATTCAGATGTTGGAAGAATTATCTGCAAGAGAGGATAATTTATATGTGTGGGATGGTCATGAACAGGATGTGCTAAGATATGTGTACAGTCCTATCGATGTGCCGGAGTTTGGAAATGAGAAAAACTTTGTTATGTTGGGAGGGTGGTCTGTTCCATCACCTATCATGAGTGACAGAACAGAACCTTTTGGTGAAAAATATAATTACTTAAAACTTTTATCAAATAACAAAAACGTATATTTTATTACAGAGTTCGAAGAATACCTCGGAATTATAGAGCAGTATATCAGAGAACATTATAATCCTGAAGCAAGTGTGCAGCTGGTTGAAACAATCAATATGTATAAGATATACAGTTTTGTATCAAATCAGTAATAGGATGGGGTGATGGAGTTCCTGATTGGACAGCAACCTAAACAGAGATGGAGGCCAATAAAATGGCATATACAATGACGCATATTTTAGTTGCAGAGAAGGTTTTGCAATATTTTAATTTTCAGATTGATTATGCGACATATATACTTGGTGCAATTGCCCCGGATGCGGTTCATGCAAATCCGAATTATACGCCAAAATTAAAAGAGAAAAGCCATTTTTTTGTTGAAGGAGCTAAATGGGGAGAGATAACAAAGGAAAGCGACTTTGTTGAATGGTTAGATTCTACAAAAGAGTTTTATCTTTTGAATTGTTCGAAGTATGATAGAGATTTTTTCTTAGGATATATAGTTCATGTTCTTACTGATATTTGTTCCTGCAGAGAGATATACGCTCCTTTTTAT
>JAILPF010000592.1 GCA_024699575.1 Acetatifactor sp.
CACCGACAAAAGCAACTTTCTGTCCGGGCTCGATGACGAAGGACACATCCCGAAGCACATAGTTTTCACCATCGTAGGCAAACCAGACGTGGTCAAATTCGATTTTTCCCTTGATTTCCGGAAGGATAACAGGGGTTTCTACCTCAGGAATCTGTGCATCTTCGTCCAGGATGGTAAAGATTTTCTCGGCGGATGCAAGTGAGGATTGCAGAGTGGAAAACTGTTCAGCCAACTCCTGAATCGGGTCAAAGAAGGACTGGATATACTGGGAGAAAATATATAGCGTACCAATGGAAATGACCTCGCTTAAAATCTCACGGCTTCCAATGCCAAGTACAATTATTAAGGATAGAATGCTTAAAATGTAAATGAGGGGACGGAAGATTGCATATACCATCATCTCACGGTAGAATGCGCGATAGTAGGAGTGGTTTTTCTCTTTAAACTCGTCAAACTTTCTTTCCTCTCTGCCGAAAATCTGGATGATGCGCATGCCGGAGATATTCTCAGACAAAAAGGTATTTAAATCTGTCAGTCTGGTTCTGGTCATGCGGTAGGTGGCTCTTGCAGCCTTTCTTAGAGCGATGGTCAGGATGACGACCAGAGGCAGCAGAGAAAAAGAAATCAGTGCCAGATGTATATCCATGTAAAGCATAACCGCAGCCAGACCAATGATTTTTACAATATTGTGTACCAGCCTTACCAGAATGCCGGAATACATTTCATCTAATGCTTCCACGTCATTGGTGACTCTGGTAACAAGTTTTCCCACAGGAGTCAGGTCAAAAAAACGGCTGTTTAAGCTCATGACATGCCTGTAGAGCTCTTTGCGGACAGTGAGGATGATGCGCTGACCGGTTTTCTGTAAAATCCATGTCTGCGAGAAATTAAAGATAAAACTCAGCGCAAGGACAATTGCATACTTGACAGCAGTGTCGGTAATAATGGAATAATCGCCTTGCTTTTCAAATAAATCAATTGCATCTCCAATCAGCATGGGACGATACAAGTCAAAGCCTGTCAATGCAAGAACCAGCACAAGGCACAGGCACATCCAGCCGATGTAGGGGCGCATATAGGTTAACAGGCGTAAAAGAGCACTGCCTTTATAATTAGATTCCAATTTGTCTTCGGTTAATGTACTCATAATGCTCTCCATTCAAAATCAAAAGGTTCCAAGTTCCTGTTCCAGCTGTTGCTTCTCATAGATGTGCCGGTAAAATCCATTCTGCACAAGCAGTTCTTCGTGAGTTCCGTATTCTGTAAGCTTGCCTTCTGTCAGAACCGCAACATGATCTGCCTTCTGCAGGGTGGAGATACGATGGGCAATAATGATGGTCGTCTTATTTTTCCGAAGCTCCATCAGATTCTCCAGAATCTGTTCTTCCGTATCGGTATCTACGGCAGAAAGAGAGTCGTCTAAAATTAAAATTGCAGAATCCTTTAACAGGGCTCTGGCGATGGAACTGCGCTGTTTCTGACCGCCGGAGAGTGTGATTCCGCGTTCGCCGACCTGAGTCCGGTATGCCTGTGGGAAATCCATAATATTATCATGAATACAGGCATTTCTTGCAGCCTGCATAATGTCGGTGCGCAGATCCGGATGGTCTTTGATTCTCTCCTCAAGACCGAAGGCGATGTTCTCCTCCAAAGTGTCTGAGAACAGGAAGTTTTCCTGCGGTACATAAGCCATATCCCGATGCAGAACGGCAAGAGGAATCTCATCAATGGGTTTACCGTCCAGCGTGAGCATTCCTTTCTCACAGTCATAGACGCGCAGAAGAAGGTCGGCGAGAGAAGATTTTCCGCTTCCGGTCCTGCCGAGGATTCCAAGCATTTCTCCCGGATTTACATGGAGAGAGACATCTTCCAGTACTGGTACTTCACCATCGGGATAGGTGAAGGTGAGATGATTTAAAGTGATTTCACCGGAAAGCTTGGTGGGGGCGTTAGTGCTATTAGCCGGAATAAAGTCCACAATGTCGGGTTCTTCCTTGAAAATCATGGCAATACGACCGAAGGCTGCAGCAGCCTGGGTGAAGCTGCTGATACAGTCACCACAGGCAATCATAGGCCATACCAGCATGCCGATGTAGGAGTTGAACGCTACAAACTGACCGATGGTGATGGTGCCGGCAAGCACCATGCGTCCGCCGAATATCAGGGTCATCAGCATGCTTAAACCGGTGACAGCGTCAAGCGCCGGACCAAAGATTGCACGCAATTTTACGACTGCAAGATTTTTCTCCATACAGTTGATGCTGGAAGCCTCAAAATCCCGAAAATCTTTTTTCTCCTGTACAAATGCCTTAATTACCCGGACGCCTGCCAGACTTTCCTGAGCTCTGTCGGAAAGCTCTGAGAAGGCATCCTGTCTTGCAGTTTGCCTTTTCTTAGATTCAATGCCGTAATAATAGCATCCGAAAGCCACCAGCGACAGGGGAATAAATGCCAGAAGCGTCAGCTTGAAGTCCACATAAATTACCATTTTTATCAAAACCATTAATGTCATAATTACTGCATCGAAAGTGGTAATGACAGCCATGCCCACAGCCATGCGGATTGCCTGCAGGTCGTTGGTGAAATGTGCCATCAGGTCACCTGTTTTATGACTGTTATAATAACGTGCGGACAGGGACTCCAGATGTTCAAACATATCATTTCTGATTTCGTATTCAATTTTACGGGAGGCACCGATAATAAAAAATCTCCATCCAAATCTTCCGGCCATGACAATCAGACCGGCAAAGAGTAATTTAAGCAGAACCTGCTTCACTCCATCCATGCCGAATGCATGGACTGTCAGACCGTCGATTACCTCACCGATAAACTGTGGAATATAGATATTGGATAAATCCACAACCAGTAACACAAGTACACCACACAGATAATGCCACTTGTGCCTCATAAGATAGGGAACCAGAGAAAACTTTTTCTTCATTTTAAACCTCTTTATTGCTACAGTATTTTCGTGGTCCATTTTGTGCAGTCCCACACATCAGTTGCCAGCCCTTCGTAGAAATCCGGTTCATGGCAGACCATCAGGATACTTCCTTTATATTCTTTCAGGGCTCGTTTTAATTCGTCTTTTGCGTCCACATCCAGGTGGTTCGTGGGCTCGTCCAGAAGCAGAATATTGGTGGGGCGGTTAATCAGCTTGCACAGGCGTACTTTTGCCTGCTCGCCACCGCTTAATACTTTCACCTGACTTTCAATGTGCTTTGTAGTCAATCCGCATTTGGCAAGAGCCGAACGCACTTCATACTGGGTGAAGCCGGGGAATTCTTTCCAGAGTTCTTCGATGCAGCTGTTATCGGGAGGATTGGTCATCTCCTGCTCAAAGTATCCGATTTCCAGATAATCACCCTGTGTAACAGTCCCGGAGAGCGGTGGAATCAGACCCAAAATACTCTTTAACAGTGTGGTTTTACCGATTCCGTTTGCACCGGTCAGGACAATTTTCTGACCGCGCTCCATGGACAGAGTCAGCGCAGATGAGAGGGGTTCGTCGTATCCAATGACCAAATCCTTGGTTTCAAAGAGAATTTTGCCGGAGGTTCTGGCATCTTTAAAGCGAAATTCCGGCTTTGGTTTTTCGGCTGCAAGTTCAATTACATCCATCTTGTCCAGCTTCTTTTGTCGGGACATTGCCATGTTTCTGGTGGCAACACGGGATTTGTTGCGGGCTACGAAATCTTTTAAATCGGCGATTTCTTTCTGTTGACGGTTATAGGCAGCCTCGAGCTGTGCCTTTTTCATGGCATAAACTTCCTGAAATTTGTCGTAGTCACCGGGATAGCGGGTCAGCTCATGGTTATCCATATGGTAAATCAGATTGATGACACTGTTTAAAAATGGAATATCATGACTGATTAAGATAAAGGCATTCTCGTATTCATTTAAGTATCTTTTTAACCATTCGATATGTTCGCTGTCCAGATAGTTGGTGGGCTCGTCCAGAAGTAAAATATCCGGTTTTTCCAATAAGAGCTTCCCGAGAAGAACTTTGGTTCTCTGACCACCGGACAATTCCGTTACATCTTTCTCCAGACCGATATCGGTAAGTCCGAGCGCCCTGGCAACTTCTTCCACTTTCGAGTCAATCATATAGAAATCATGCATGGTCAGTAAATCCTGAAGAGTTCCGAATTCTTCCATGCATGCATCCAATTCGTCTGCCTCGGCGGTTGCCATTTTGTCGCAGAGTGCATTCATTTGAGCTTCGATTTCATATAAGAAGTCAAACGCGGAGGAAAGAACCTGGCGGATGGACTGACCGGCTGTTAACACAGTGTGCTGATCCAGATAACCGACACGCACATTCTTAGCCCATTCTACTTTTCCCTCATCGGGCATTAACTTTCCGGTAATAATATTCATAAAGGTAGATTTTCCCTCGCCGTTGGCACCAATCAGACCAATGTGCTCTCCTTTGAGAAGGCGAAAGGACACGTCCGTAAAAATTGTTCTGTCACCAAAACCATGGGACAGATGTTCTACATTTAATATACTCATTTGTGAACCTCGATTCAAATATTTATTTTTCCTCTTTCAGTAAAGGCTCTGCCACATGAACATTGAACCATGTGATGAGAGGTCCCATGAAAAATGCTGTGATAGCTGTTCCGATTCCAACGATAGTCGGTATATCGCGAATTGTTTTCCCGGAGAGCAAAAAGAGCGTGCAGCCGACAAGGATACATACCAGATCGGTGCCGATTCGAATGAATTGGAACTGACCGATATGATATTTGTTAGCCATTACCAGTGCGATTGCATCATAGGTGGATACACCCAGATCTGCAGTCATATAGAGCGCAGAACTGAAACAGATGAGAATGATACCAATCAACAGGCAGACAAATCTGGTTAACAGACCGGGATTCACAAAAATTGTTTGAAGGAATTCGTAAGTAAACTGCGTAATGTACCCTAACAGAAATAAATTGATGAAGGTTGCCAGACCGATATAATGCTTATCTGTCAAAAGAGCAAAAGCTAATAAAATCAGGTTCACAATGACATATAATGTGCCAAACGGAATCGGAATCATACTGTCCAATCCACTCATGAGTGACTGAAAAGGATCCACGCCGAGGGCCGCAATCTTAAAAATCCCCACGCTGACAGCACAAATGACAACTCCTACAAACGACATCATAATTCTTCTTAATTTCATATACGGTATTACCCCACTTTCATTGCTACAAAATATGAGCTAATTTAACAAAACATTTTTGAAAATGTCAAGTGAAAAAAAATCCATAAAATCGGCACATTGACACATTGAAAGATTCGCATGAAACGGATAAGATGAAGATAACTGGTTTCGGGTGAGTTACCAAGTGAAAGAGGAGGTAAACATGTACACAGAGAAACAAATGGAACGATTATTTGGGAAGATGAAACGGCTGGAAGAAATGCTGGAGCCTAAACTGTTTCAAGTAGTGGACAGCATCGATATGACGGCACATAAGACAGATGGAAGTCATCATGCTGTCCCGGAGCAGTCATGCTTCTCAAAGTGCAATGACGGGGATACTTTTGAGGGCGCCGGCATTTACTGCTGGTTTAGAGGCAGCTACGTGGTGCCGGATGCTTTGGACGGCAAAAGATTATTTGTATATCCCAAGATACAAGGATATGAGGGACTGTTGTGGGTAAACGGTAAGCCCTATGGCAATTTTGCGTCCAAAATATTGGTTTCATCGCACGGCAACCATTACTGCGATATGCTGAAGGATAAGGCAACTGCCGGCGAGACGTTGGACATTGCATTTGAGTATTATGCGAACCATGAAATTATCGGAACACGCCCTTTTGAAAATACGGCATGGAAAGAATTTAAGATTGTTTACCATCCGGTGGACATCTGCCTGAAAGATGAGGAGATAGCAGACTTCTACTTTGACCTGAGAATTGCCAATCAGATGGTACAGGCGCTGGATAAAGAGGATTTCCGGCGGGCGGACTTTGTTAGAGCTCTTTTGAAAATACATGAGCTGATTTCTTATGATTTTGACAATGAAGAACCTGAAATCTTCAGGGCACAGGTTCGTGAAGCGGATGAGATATTGAAAAAGGTTTTGCAGGAAAAAAACGCATCCTCTGCTCCCTACGCAGGTTTGATCGGACATTCCCACATGGATACAGCCTGGCTGTGGCATAGAGGAGAGACGGAGAAGAAGTGTGCAAGAACCTATGCCAATCAGATGAACCTGATGGATCAGTATCCGGATTACACCTTTGTTCAGAGTTCCGCATATCACAGCGAAATCATTAAAGAGAAATATCCGGCACTGTTTGAGGATATCAAGAAGCGTGTAGCAGAAGGCAGATATGAGCCAAATGGCGGTGTATGGATTGAGTGTGATTGCAACATTCCTTCCGGTGAATACCTTATCCGTCAATTCGTATGGGGACAGAAATTCACCAGAGAAAACTTCAACTATACCTCGGATGCTTTCTGGCTGCCGGACACCTTTGGATACAGTGCTGCACTGCCACAGATTATGCAGGGCTGTGGAGTGAAATATTTCCTGACTACCAAAATAGCATGGAATGATACAAATGAATTTCCATATGACACCTTTTATTGGAAGGGCTTGGATGGTTCCAAAGTGCTGGTGCATTTTAACAGATCACATCTATGGCCTGACCCTGTTAATATGACGGATAGTATTTTAAAATCCGGTATTAAGGAGCGCGCTGTGTCAAATATGAAACTGCTCTCCTATGGATATGGAGATGGAGGCGGCGGCCCGGAGTTCGCCATGATTGAAATCGCTGAGAGACTTGCCGATGTGGAAGGGATGCCCAGAAGTTCACATACAACTGTCAGCAGATTTATGAAGCAACTGGAGGAAAGCCTGGTAGACCCTTCGACATATAATGGAGAACTGTATCTGGAATTGCACCGTGGTACCTTAACCAACCAGCACACAATCAAACGCAATAACAGAAAGGCGGAGTTTGCGCTACATGATCTTGAGTATCTGACAGTCAGAGATGCGATTCATCGTGATGAGGTTGCTTCCGCGGGACGAATCAACCCGTTGATGAAGGAGATGCTGATTAACCAATTCCATGATATTTTGCCGGGAACCTGTATTGCCAAGGCGCATGATCAGGCCATTAAGGATGTAAGCCATATTATTACAGAAGCTCATAGAATGTCAGAGCAACTGCTGTGGAATGCCTCAGACAAGGGTGGGGAAGCTGGTAACAAGATTACAGTGGTAAACACACTTTCCTTCGCACGTAAAGACGTGGTGTATATACCGTTTAACGGCTATTATGTGGATGGTGAATATCCACAGCAAATAGTGGAGGACATGGATGGCAACAAAAAGCTTGCTGTTATGGGCGTGGAAATTCCCGGATTTGGAAGTGCTGTTCTTACATTGACTCAGGAGCACAAAGCGGGAAAGAGTGCATTTTTCGCAGAGGAAAATAAACTGGAAACTCCGCTTGTGAAGGTTGAGTTTG
>JAILPF010000593.1 GCA_024699575.1 Acetatifactor sp.
ATTTGTCATCACTACCGGGGCACTTATTGCATATCCTTTCTGTTTAGTAGGGAGGCTCATGAATATCAAGGTAGTATATATTGAATCTTTTGCAAGGGTCAATATGCCATCTCTTACAGGAAGGCTTGTGTATAATATTTCGGATCTTTTCCTGGTCCAATGGGAGGATATGCTAAAGGAATATCCTAAATCTATGCTCGGGGGAGATTTATTTTAAGTAATATTATTTAGAGGTGATTATATTGATCTTCGTGACTCTGGGGACTCAGAAATTTCAAATGAACAGATTAATAAAAGCAGTCGATGAGCTTGCAGCAAGTGGTAGAGTCAACGATGATTTCTTTATTCAGACAGGAGTATCCACTTACAAGCCAAAGAACTGTGGTCATATTGATTTTATGGATTCTGATCAGTACGCAGGATATATAAGCGAGTGTAATCTTTTAATTACACATGCCGGTGTAGGAACCATAATAACCGGTATCAAGGCGTCAAAGCCAGTAATTGTTGTGCCAAGACTTGCACATTTCGGTGAACATGTTGATGACCATCAGACACAGATTGCTAAAGCTTTTTCTGATAAAGGCTGTGTACTGTGCTGTGAGAATTTAGATGAACTTGCCAATTACATTGAGAAATCCAAAACCTATGAATTTCAGGACTATAATATTAAAAATGGAAACGTGGAGGATACTATACTCCGTTTTATGAGTATGTTTAGTTAGGGAAAAGAAGATGAACAGAAGCAATATAGGGGCCAATACCAATGTGTTCCAAATGATATCTGATATCATCATGATATTATTAGTATTCCTATTGGAGAAGGTCCTTTTTGGAAACTATTTACAGCTAACTACATATTTGAAATGTATGGCTCTTGTGATTGTTTATGGAGTTGTATTTATTCTTTCTAATAAGGAAGCAAGGCTATATAACGTTACGTTTTTCTTCTATATGGATCGAACCTGGAAATTGCTTACTAAATCCTGGCTTATCGCTTCGGTGACAACTATTGTTCTTATTTATCTTTATAATCCAGGAGAAAGAGTGAGGATATTTCATCTGTATTACTTGTTAATACTATACGTTGCCATGTGTTTTAATATGGTTTTGACAAGGCTTATACAGATGTTTACCTCTAACAGGAGAGCACCAAGATCAGCGTATGTGGGATTATTTGAGGAATACGAAAAATTCAACTATTTCCTCAATAAAACAAATGTGAAGGTAGAAAACGTTGGATATATTCTTGAGTCGGGTAAATTGGAAGACAAGAAATATAATGTTTTAGGCAATCTGTCAGATCTTGAAAATATTATCAGAGATTATGAACTTGATCAGGTATTTTTTATCGTTCACGCCAATGATGTACTATTGCAGAGGCAGGATTATATTGATTTGTGCCTTGAAATGGGGATAACGGTTAAAGTGGTAATGGATGTAAATGATAGGAAGCAGATGCAAAGAGCTAACAGCTTTGTGAGCTCGGTGGGGACGTATCCGCTTATTACCTATCACACCATAGCACTGAATGCCTATGAGCAATTTATGAAGAGGATTATGGATATAATCATAAGTTTTTTGGGCATTATTATTACATCACCCATCATGCTTATCTCGGCGGTGGCAATAAAACTTGATTCTCCGGGGGAAGTACTTTTTAAACAGTTAAGAGTTGGTCAGAACGGTAGAACTTTTTACATGTATAAATTTAGGAGCATGTGTAAAGATGCTGAGAAGCAGCTTGATGAACTGAGGGGGCAAAACCAAATGCAGGGGGCAATGTTTAAGATTGCTGATGATCCACGTATTACTAAGGTGGGTAAATTCATCAGACGAACCAGCATCGATGAGCTTCCGCAGTTTTTTAATGTCCTAAAGGGTGAGATGAGTATTGTGGGTACAAGACCACCTACAGTGGATGAAGTTGCACAGTATAAACGAAGTCAGTGGAGACGTATAAGTATCAAGCCCGGAATCACCGGAATGTGGCAGATTAGTGGTAGAAATCAGATTACTGATTTTGACAAGGTAGTTGAACTTGATTTGGAGTATATTGATAATTGGACACTGTTTAGTGATCTGGTGATCATATTTAAGACGATGAGTGTTTTATTTAAACGGAAGGGAGCTTATTAGAAAATGGCATGTCTCTCTTTTTTACGGGGCTTATGGTAAACCTAGAGCTTCCTCTGCGAGTTATAAAACGAAATGTAATTTTGATGATTCGTTAAAACCAACAAAAGAATGAATAATTATTTTTCATATTTGGTTAAATAATCGAAATTTCATAGCTTTGTATCAATTTTATAGATTTTTTAGAAACTGCATTGTATACTTGTACAGGCAAAAATAACGAGTCGAATTTGAACACAGCGCAGAAGAAATGCAAGAGACGCTTAGCTTTCTATGATGGTGAGTAAGATGAATGAATTGATTTCTTTGATTGTTCCGGTCTACAATGTAAACGATTATCTTAATTGTTTCTTTGAGTCCATTCAGAGTCAGTCCCATTCAAATTTTGAGATCATTCTTGTTGATGACGGATCCACTGATGGAAGTGGGGAGACCTGCGATCATATGGCGGATAAGGATAATAGGTTCCGCGTGATACATCAGAAAAATGCCGGTATATCAGGGGCGCGGAATACAGGACTCAATCATGCCAGAGGGCAGGTAATCATGTTTGGTGACCCGGATGATTATTTAGAGTCTGACCTTATGGAAAAAGCCTATGCAGGATTGAGGAAAGCAAATGCGCAGGTCGTTTTTTTTGGCTATTATTTCGAAGGTCCAAATGGAGAGAGAGAAAAAAGGATTCCCAAATATCCTTTGGGGATTTACTCAAACAGCGATGCTGTAGAAAAGCTTTTGCCCAAGGTAATCGGACTTGGATTTTATGACCTGAATGGCTGGATCTGCGGCAGGGCTGATGCGCTTTATGTGGAAAACCCTGCGGTGTGGCGAATGGCTGTTGATGCAGCATGGCTTAAGGAGACCGGAATTCGCTTTTATGAAGATGTCCCGATCGGAGAGGATACACTCTTTACATCAGAATGCATCTGCAGGGCACAGATCATTCATGTTACAGAAGATGTTCTGTACCACTATGTGATGCAGAGACCAGATGGTGCGACTGTATCATATGGACAATCTGCAGAGCGTAAACTGAATGGAAAGATTACTCTGTTAAGGCATAGGGAAGAGCTTCGAAAAGAGGTCATTCAAAGAGGGCTTCCGGATATTCGTAGGTATTATGAAGGAACCACATTGATGTCTGTGATGGAACTGATTTTTCTGTTCGCAGGAAGTACCGAAGGATCCGTAGGAGAGTGGAGAGTAAAGCTTTCCAGCTACAAAAATATGCCCGAGGTTCAGCGTGTTATAAGAGATTTTAGTCCGGAGAAAAAACTAAAACCCAAAGCACTGCCATTTCTGTTTCTTAAATGGGGATGGGACGGAGTTTTGTTTGCCGGAGCTAAGGTTCTTTCAAAAACAGGATACCATCTTAATCGTTAGAATGGCGCAGGGTAATAAGAACAATTTCCGGAGGATTATTAAAACGGGGAATAAAGGACTCCCCAAGACCGGATGAGATGATCATGGTTGTATCGTTTGCAGTATATTTTCCATAATCATATTTGGGCAAAATCCTGTCTTCACCCATACCGATCAGACCACCGAGAAACGGCAGGCGAATGATTCCGCCGTGAGTGTGACCGGAGAGAATAAGATCATAATCGGATTGGCACAGAACATCAAAATAGTTGCCGGCATGATTGAGCAGGATGCTGTAGTGGTTTGGATCTGCAGGAGGAAGCTCCGATATGTCTTTCAACCAGTGGAATTTAGCACCTGCCAGATAGATGGACTCTCCGACATCGTTTTCTATGAGAGTGGAATCATCATCCAGAAAAGTCACACCATAGGCATCATATAGTGAAAGCAGTGCTTGAAATGCCATCCAGCTGTCAAATTCATGATTGCCGGATACAGCATACACCGGAGCTAGTTTTATGCTTCCGTTAATGACTTCCAGGAGATTACCAATACCGTGGGATTCATCGTACATATCTCCGGTGAAGACAATCAAATTCGGTTTGCAGTCTTTGATGGCGTTAAGAAGCTCGGATTCCTTCTGACCGAACGTCGCACCATGAAAATCTGTAATCTGAACAATCCGATATCCGTCAAATGATTCTGGAATATCAGTTGAGCAGATTTCATATGTCGTTGTAGTCAGGGGATGAAAAAAAAACGGCATTAAAATGCCTGTAAGGATTATAAATATCAGAAATATAATAAAATTTTTTTTCTTCATATCATAAAATATACATCTGCTTGATTGAATTGGCAAGAAAAGGAGTATAAATGAACAAAGCTATTGACTTGTATCAACCCAAGAGCAATCTGATGCTGGATGCTCTTGATAAGGTAGCTGTGGAAGCACATATGGCAAGAGTTGAAAAGGGCTTTAAGACTTTTCTGATTACAGGGTGCAATGCTACTGTCGGAACTACGACAAATGCAATCAATCTATCCATATGCATGGCGTTGTCCGGATGGAAGACTGTTTTGATTGATGCGGATATTAGAAAAAAGAGCGATTACAAACATCTAAGTGATGAAAATGCTTTTGGTCTGACAGATTATCTGGATGGAATGGCTTCATATGAAGATATTCTAACAGAGACAAATTATAAAAATCTGACATATATTCCCAGTGGCATTAAAATTGATAATTCCGTTCGCCTTTTGTGCTCTGAGAATATGGAAAAACTCTTGAAAAGACTTAAAACAGAGTTTGACTATATTATTCTGGATATGTCTTCCCTGAATGTGACACCGGATGCAACCATTCTGCTTCCCATCGTGGACGGAACTATTCTGGTTTCTGCTCTCAACGAAACAACTCGAAGGGATTTGCAGTATGGAATCAATAAGCTCTCAAGATATCCTGAAAAGATTGTTGGTATGGTCATAAATAAGGTTGAAACAAAAGACTTCAGACAATATCAGACAGATTATGATCACTTTGAACCTAAGAAGATGAAGAGAAGAGTCAGCAGAGCACTGAAGGGAAAAGGAGTAAGAGAAAATGCGTAAACTTAAAGTGATTTTGACAGCAGCTTTTCTGCTGCTGACCATGCTGATTCCAAAGGTTCCGGCAGAGGCCGCTACTCCCAGAGTACTGGTTGTATCCAGTGTAGTAAATCCTGAGAAGCCAAAGGCAGGTGAAGAATTTACCATTACAGTGACACTGAAAAATGCAAGCATCAGTACAGCTGTTTACAGTGTTCTTGTTACAGCGGTGGATGAAAACGGTTTGATCGTTGCTGCACCGGGATCCTCTAATCAGGCATATATAAGGAACATAGATAAAGCGGGCAGCGCAACGGCAGATATAAGGCTGCAGACACAGGAACAGCTTGAAATTGACAAGCTTCCGCTTACAATCGAGGTTGTGTTTAACGATGAGGACGGAATAACTTATGAGAGCAGCTCACAGATTTCGGTTCAGGTAGATGCCAATGGATACGGAATTGATTCTGAAGTACAGATTTCCGACAGCTGTACACTTGCAGCTCCAGCATCCGTAACTGCTGCAGTTTCCAATCAGTTGAATTTCAATGTAAAAGACGTCACATTGGAAGTGGAAGGCAATATATCCGAGGACAGTAAGTCTTTTTCCATAGGAGAATTGGACGCCAAGAGCAAAGGGTTTGCGGAAGGATATCTTTATTTTACAGAGGCCGGAACACAGACGGTGAACGTAACTGTGAGTTATCATGATGCTCAGGGGAATTATTATAAATCGTCGGGAAAAGAGTTTACAGTTCAGGTGACCGACGATGGCAGGCAGTTGATCAATCCGGAAAATGAGGAGCAGGGCTTCCATATTTCGATTACTCCGGATAAGATTCTGAGAATATTCGGTTCCCTGATCGTTATTCTTATTGGAATTGTCTGTGGATACAAAATCTATCGCAGTAAGAAGCAAAGGGGACAATAATGAATGAGATAGTAAGCTTTGAAGATTTGTATATCTGTTTCAGAGAAATGTGGCGAAAAAAATATATGATTGTCGTCGCAGGTGTAGTAGGTGCAATTGTCGGAGCCATCATGAGTATTGGAGTTAAGGCAGATGAGTATCAGGCAGTTACAACTGTATATGGTTCTAGTTATAATTCCTTTGTGGAATCAGATGCAGTAAGAGGAGCCGTATTGGATTATGCAACTGTTGTACGAAGTAGTTCCGTAGTTCGTAGGGCTTTGAACAGTATCAATAAATTGGATTTGTCTGTCAAAGATGCTCTGGAAATGTTCACAGTGGACTATAACAGCGAAGATTCCCCGATAGTAACAATCACTGTTACTGGAAATGATAAACAGTTTGTGGGAAATTTTGCCAATGCACTTGCTTCTTCTTTTATCGTGGAAATGCAGAATATAACCGGTTTGGGTAAAGCAACAGTTTTGGACGAAGCCGAAGCAGAGGTTTCATCCAGCGAGATAAAACAGATTGCTATACAGATTATTGTTTTCAGTTTTGCTTTTGCTGCTTTGACCGGGCTTGTAGTATTCCTCTATGAGTTCTTTCAGAAGAAAATCCGCACTGTTACACAGATGGAGGAAATGGCAGGAATTAAGATTATCGGTGTGATTCCGATGGATGTGAAATAAGGTGATAATAGTTGAAAGTACTTGAATTGGTTTATTCCCTTGGAGCCGGAGGTATTGAAAGCTTTCTGGTCAATTTTTTGGAAAAACTTCCCCCAGGTCACGATCTGACGATTGACGTAGGTGTTATTAGACCACAGGATGCTACTCAGTTCTATGACAAGCGGGTTCTCGCAGCCGGAGCACGAATTGTTCCTGTTGGCGAATTCAGCCATGGGAAGCTGTATAAGTACATATCATGCCGAAAGCAGTTCAAAGAAATGTTTCAACGAGGGAATTATGATATCATCCATATCCACAGCGGTCAGATTGATAAACTCTGGGATGTGATGAATGCTGCGTACTTCAGTAAAGCTAAGGTTTACGTTCATTCTCATAATCAGGGTATTTCTGCCAGTGTAAAATGGTATCGTCTTCGCATAATGCTGCAGTCCTACTATAGGTGGAAACTGGATAGGCTCCCTGTTCGAAAATGCGCTTGTTCTGCTGCCGCAGCAGGCTGGAGTTTCAGTCGCAGTGCTAATGAGAACGGGGAAGTCAGAATTATCAACAATGGGATTGAAGCAATCAGATATAGATATAACGAGCTTGTTCGCTTGCAGAAACGGCAGGAGCTCGGGGTAGAGAATGCCTTTGTCATAGGCCATATCGGAAGATTTAATTATCAAAAAAACCATGATTTCCTTATTGATATTTTTGCCAAAGTGGCTGAGCAAAGCCAACGGGCAAAGCTTCTGCTCATCGGAAATGGAGAGACGATGGGTGCCATAAAGGCAAAAGCCGCAGGACTTGGAATTGCTGATAGGGTTGTTTTCTACGGAGTGTCAGATGATATCCCAGGGATGCTCCAAGCGATGGACGTATTTGTTTTCCCATCGCACTTTGAGGGTCTGCCAGTTGTTGGAGTGGAAGTGCAGGCTGCATCGCTTATGACTGTTGCTTCAGACACCATTACATCCGAGGTTGCAATTACTGATTACTGGAATGTTATGTCTCTTCAGGATTCTGCTGATGCATGGGGAGATAAAATCTTGAGTTTTGAAAATGGTTATCAGAGAATAGATACATCCGGTGCGATTGCAGCTGCTGGTTTTGATATGGCAGCTATCTCTGAGGATATTATGAGGATGTACAATGAAGATAGAGCATGAAATAGACTTTGTTGTCACATGGGTTGATGGAAACGATCCTGTTTGGCTGGAGGAGAAAAGAAGATATATAAAAAAAGGCAGCGAAAAAGCCAACGCAGCACAGCGTTTTCGCGACTGGGACAATATGAAGTATTGGTTCAGAGCTGTTGAAAAATATGCGCCTTGGGTTCATAAGGTATATTTTGTCACTTACGGACATCTTCCGAAGTTTCTTAATACAGAATGTCCGAAACTTCAGATTGTGAAGCATAGGGATTTCATCCCTGATAAATATCTGCCAACTTACAGTGCAAATCCCATAGAACTTAATTTTCATCGCATTCCTGAACTGGCAGAGCATTTTGTTCTTTTCAATGATGATATGTTTCTGAATGCTCCGGTAAAGCCGACAGATTTTTTCAGACATGGCATGCCTTGTGAAGAGGCAGTAGAAGGTCTTATTATTCCCTGGAATAATGACATGTATTTCCATATGCTTCTCAATGATATTGATTGTATCAATAAACATTTTTCCAAAAGAACGGTTCAAAGAAAGAACTTCACTAAATGGTTTAACCCATGCTATGGGAGCGGACTTATGCAGAATATTCTTCTGCAACCCTGGAGGAAATTCAACGGCATAAAAAATGCCCATCTTCCGGTTGCTCTGTGCAAATCGACTTTTGAGAAGGTCTGGGAGGCAGAGCCGGAGCGCATGGATGCAACTTGTAAAAACCGCTTTCGTACTGCGAGTGATCTGACGCAGTATCTCATCAGGTATTGGCAGCTTGCAGAAGGGAATTTCATTCCGCGAAGGAGCATTGGGCAGTATCTGGAAATAAAAAGTGATAAATATGACGATGTGCTGGATGCTATTACAGCAACAGGGCATCGGTTTAAAACAATCTGTATCAATGATACAGATGATAAGTTTGATTTCGATCGCTGTGCAAATAGGGTAAAAGAAGCGTTTCAAAAGGTTCTTCCTGAGAAGTCCCTGTTCGAAAAATAGAAAAAGGGGAATGACATGAAGACAAAAATATTGATATGTGCATTCGCGTTAGTTGTTTCGGCAGGATTTGTTGGAAAGGGGATACTGTCGGATGTTCTGGTAAAGACCCCGGAAGAATACTCAGATTCTTTTGAAGCAGCACTGGGAATTGAAATAGACTGTGAGTCTGAATATGAGGCTGTGCTTAGTAAAGCAGAAGCACTTGCCGGAGCAAACGAAGATCTTGTGCAGGGATTTAATGCTGCTTCCGATATTAATGTAACTTCTTACGATGGTTTGGTTGATACTGACGGGGACTGGTCAGCAGCTCTGATTCAGGCGGAAAAAGATGCTGCTTCTCAGGGTAAAGATCTCTTTTTTCCAGCAGGAGAATACAAACTGACCGGTTATATGATCAAGGTATCAGGTGTCAGCTGGCACGGAGAGGGGCAGGAGAGTGTACTGTTTGTCGGAGATGATTTTCATTCGGATACATCCATAGAGGGAGATAATAATTATGTCATCCGAACACATTCCGATGCATCAGCTCCGGCATCATTTGAACTGTATGATATGTGCTTTGAGCACCGTGTGACTTCCGCAGCTGGTTTCTCCATGTCAGGACTGTTCCTTGTGGAATACACGGATGGTGTATCCCTCCACAATGCTTACGTGAAGTTTGCAGAAGGCGCAGAAGCACAGAAAACGCGAGTTTTTGATTTTAAGTCAGGCAATTGCAATACCACATTCAGAAACAATACTATCACCGGAAGCAATGGAGGCATAGGATTCCGTAATTTTGCCAAGAATTCGTGCACCAATATGGTTGCTGAATATAACCGTATTATCCGCAGCTCAGGCAGTGTTGATGAAGGAATATGGGTATGCGCCAATGTGGGTCCGATTAAAGGGGTAACGATCCGTGGAAATGTGATCAGCACTAAATCGTCTGATGGTATGCTTGCATCCGGCATCTATGTGGTACAGGCCGATTCCTATACGAAACTTAACGACAATCATGTCAGCAACGTACTGATTGAGGACAATGTGATCCGTTCTGACTCCATCATGTATTATGGAATCAATGTCGGGACATATATTGATGGATTTCCAGATGTTGAAGGTGTTGTAATCCGCAACAATACCATATACGGAAGAGGAAGCAAAGATTATACGTCCTCCGGAATCCGAGTAGCCCACACGAATGGAAGCACAGTACAGGGCAACAGGGTTTTTGGCGCATTTAACAGCTTTGTGGAAGGCGGTGAGCAGGTCAGGGAAAACGAACTCTTCGAGTGGGATAATAGCGATGGAATTGAAACCTGCGGATTGAGCTATTGTTACAATTCAGTAGACAATACTGTAAGCGTTAGCCAGATCGGCGTCAAGAATGTTGATATTCTGACCAATAACCAGATCGAAGCACCGACAAATTATCTGCACACTGCAAAAGATTATATTATGACTGACAATACCTTTTATATGAAGGGGAATCGTGGAAACGTGCTGATTGGTGCATACATTACGGGATATGTGGATGGATTTTCCATACCAAGGATTCATATCTCCGGAAATGTTTTTTATCTCAACGGAAAGCAACTGTTGGGCGGCGATTCTTGCGAGCTTGATAGTGAAGGGGATAATCTTATCATTTTGCCTGATGGCGAAACGAGTTGTTATTGAATTGGGAAGTAAGGGTGTATTATGAACGAAACCGTAAAAAAATCATTACTTGAATCACCGGTTATATTCTATGTTCTCATTATGTCCATGATGAAGCCGGAGATGTTTGATTATTTACCTGCTCCGAACCGGCTCTATAATATAATGCTGCTGGTTTCGCTTATTATTATCCCGCTTCTTTATGTAAAGATGTGTCATGGACTGTCTCAGATACTTGTTCTGATGTTTATTCAGCAAGGACTTTTAATGCTGGCAACGTTTGCCACGGGACGGTTTTCAGGAAACGGGTATCGTCGTCTTCTAGCATGTATCTTTATCATTGCTCTTTCTGAACTTTCTCTTCGAACAAAACCGGAAGTATATTTGAAATCATTATACTGGGTGCTTGCACTGATGATTGTAGCAAATGTTTGGACGATGTACCTTCCTGACTGGGGATTTGGACCGATCTATTTTTTTGGATATCGAGTAACCTTTATATATCCAATGCTCACATTCCTTGTTCTGGGACGCATTCTGATAGTGATTTATGGATGGCAGTATTATATTCCGCAGGTAATCGGTTTTATTTTAATCTGTTTTTCTATGTATAAGCAATGGGTTGGAACAGGTCTTGTCGGAATTAGTATATACTGTGCCATGATGATCATCTATAAGCTTCGCCTTCGTATTATGAAATACATCAGTACTGGTTTTATTGTTGCAGCTGCAACAGCTGCGAATATAGCTGTACTGTTCTTCAGGATTCAGGATCTTTTCAAATGGCTGATTGTGGATATTCTTGGCAAGAGCCTGACTTTGTCCGGAAGAATCTATATTTGGGATGCGGCTCTTAATATGCTTCCTCAGAAGTTATGGTTTGGATTTGGAGTGGGAACTTATTCTGTGCATTGCTTTTTCGGAGACTATGGATACATGCACAATCAGATTTTGCAGTGTCTGATGGAGGGTGGCATAGTCACAACGGTTTTGTTCTTCATCATTCTTGGACTGTCTTGTTTTTACGTGGATAAGTATAGAGGTCAGGAGCTGGTTCAACCGATTATGGCAGGTCTGGTTACGTATTCAGTCATTATGATTTCGGAAGTTCCTAGTTCAAACAGTTATTTTTATATTATGATTGCGCTTGCGTGTTTTTGCCCGCTTCTTGTGGAACTGCAAAAGAAGGTAGCAGACGAAAGGGCAGATAAAAACAGATCAATGCTGGGCAAGGTGGTAACCAATGAAACTCACAATAATAATTCCAGTATATAATGCGAGGGATACAATTGAAGAATGTGTTATCAGCGCTCTGCAGCAGAAAATAGATAATTTTGAAGTAATATGCATCGATGACGGATCCACTGATGGGACGGGAGAGGTGCTAGACTCCATTACAGAACCGCGCCTGCGGGTTTTTCATGTGGAAAACAAAGGGGTGTCAAGCGCAAGAAATATTGGTCTGAAGCAGGCACAGGGAGAGTATGTATGTTTTGTTGACAGCGATGATTGTCTGGAACCAGATACTCTTTGCAGAGAATTTAATTCACTGGGGAATTCGGATCTGGTGGTCTGCGGTTATCGTCAGATGTGTGAAGACGGTACGATGCGGGATCGAGATATACATCTCCCGGAAGAAGCTGAAAGCATGTGTCTTGCGAAAAAAGACCTTGAACCCATTTTTCCCGAGTTGTACCGCAATATGTTTTTTAACGTAGTCTGGAATAAACTGTTTCGCAAAGAACTGATAAAATCTGACTTTCCGGAGGATTTGTGCCTTGGCGAAGATTGTATGTTTGTCTTTGACTATATGAAACAGGTACAGACCGTGACACTTGTCAGAAATGCGGGATACCGGTTTCGGGTTGCGCAGAAAGGGTCTTTGAGAAAAACATTTCGTGAAAAGGACTTTACGGATTCTGCGAAGATTTACCACACAATAGCTCCCATTATTACGCAGAACTGGGAGAGCAAAGCGGTGAAAGCCGCAACAGAGTATGTATACACAGAAAATCTTAAGTCTATTTTAAGACGCCTTATTCATTCGGATAAAACAGCACGTGAGCAGCGAACATTGATTCGGGAATGGATGAAGGTCAAACCCTTTGAAGAAGTAGAGCTTCGGGATGACAAGGCAATCAACCGGCTGATCATAAATTGTTTTAAGAATAACCGGCCAAACAGATTATATCTGATACTTTTTGTTACAGAACGTTTGAAAGCTAAGAAATAACATGTCCAGAACAAGAAACACGATGAGAAACCTGTTCTACGGAGCAGGTGGACAGATTATAACATTACTTTGTAATTTCATATCGCGCAAGATTTTTATAATGACTCTGGGAAGTGAATACCTTGGGCTTAGTGCAGTCTTCAGCAACCTGCTTTCAATGCTTTCCCTGGCGGAACTGGGTGTCGGATCCGCAATTGCTTTTGCACTGTACAAACCGCTTGCCGAGAAGGATACAGAAAAGATCAAGTCTATTATGGATTTGTTCCGCAAGGTGTATTGGTCTATAGGAGGTATAATTGCTTTTCTGGGAATATGCCTGACACCGTTCCTTGGCTTTTTCACCGGAGAGACATCTATTCCGATGATCCCGGTACTGTTCCTTTTGTATGTGGCAAATTCAGCTGTATCGTATTTCTATTCATACAAGGGAACTCTGATCAACGCCGATCAGCAGAAATACATTGTCACCATCAACAATAACGTTTTCAAGGTAATCCTTGATTTCGTTCAGTGTATTATCCTGATCCTGACACATAATTTTCTGCTGTTTCTGGTTGGACAGCTTCTGGTCACAATCTGCAGCAATTATGTACTCTCACGCAAAGCAGAAAAGATGTATCCCTATCTCAGGGAAAAAGGTGCAAAGAAGCTTGAGCGGGAATCTCTTCAGAGCATCATCAAAAATGTCTCTGCAATGGTTTTTCACAAGCTTGGAAATGTCCTGGTCAATGCAACCGATTCATTGATCATAACCAAGTTTGTTAATCTGGTAGCCGCTGGTCTGTATTCGAACTACCAGATGATCGTAAATGCGATACAGAATTTCGAGTGGCTGATTTACTACTCGGTTACTGCAAGTGTAGGAAACTATAATGTCACGGAATCGGATGAAAAGAAGTACGAGTTGTTCCAATTCATAAATTTTGTAAATTATCTGTCCACCGGCTTCTGCAGCCTTGGACTTTGGGTGATGTTTCAGCCCTTTATTTCTTCGTTTTACGGAGAGAATATGATTCTTTCGGAGTATGCGGTTTTTCTGATATGCCTTCGTTATTTTGTCACTGGAATGAGAAAAAGTGTACTGACCTTCAGGGATGCCATGGGATTGTACTGGTACGATCGATATAAATCCCTATTTGAATCCGGGATTAATCTGGGGGTATCCATTCTTCTGGCAACGAGATTCGGCATTGTGGGCGTTCTGTGGGGAACCGTAATCAGCACAGTGGCAACCTGTTTCTGGATTGAACCATATGTGTTGTATAAATATGGCCTGAAAAGAAAACTGGCGCCATACTTTGGAAGTTATGCGGTGTATACCCTAAAGACACTTCTAGTGGCTTTATGTATCACTCTGAGCACTCATTTTCTGAATGTAAGGAATAATGTACTTCAGATTTTCGTGAATGGAGTGGTTCTGGTTGTGGAGTTTTTACTTCTCACATGGCTGCTGAATCTGAAGAACCCACACATGAATCGATTGTTCGGAGTAGGTAAGCGTTTATTTAATAGGAAAAAGATATGAGATGATTAAAATACTGGAAATTGTAACAGTTGAATACGCATATAATGGGATTACTGCGGTAATTCGAAACTATATGAACCATATGGATCAGCAAGGACTCATTGTGGATTATGTTCTTATCAATGTACCTGAGCCTGAATTGCGAATAGAAATCGAAAAGCATGGAGGAAAGATTTTTGTTTTGAACCGGAATGATGTCAAATCCTATGTTCCTGCACTTGCGCGCCTGTGCCGAAGAGAGCGTTATAACGTTGCGCATGTTCATTGTAATAGTGCAACGGCTAGTGTAGATCTGCTGGGACTTCTTCTGGGAGGTGTGAGGCGGCGAATTGTACACAGCCACAATACAACCTGTTCGCACATGAAAGCCCACAAGCTAATGTATCCCTTTTTCCGGAAAAGCTACACCCAGGCAATAGCTTGCGGACAAAAGGCCGGTGAGTGGTTGTTCAGAAACAGACCGTTTCTGACACTGAAAAATGGAATTGATTTGGAGCGCTATGCCTTCAGAGAAGATGAGAGAGTAAAAACGAGGGCAGAACTGGGCGTGACAGATAATACGATTCTCCTCGGGCATGTTGGTCTTTTTAATGAACAGAAGAACCAAGCTTTTCTTATTCCTGTTATGAAGGAGCTTTCAAGGCGGGGAGATTACAGACTTCTCCTTGTGGGAATTGGTGATCTGCAGGAAAAGGTGCGCAGGTTTGCGTCTGAATCCGGTATGGATGATCGCATCATATTCCTCGGAGAAACTAAAGAGGTGGAACGATACCTTCAGGCCATGGACGTATTGGTGATGCCTTCCCTACATGAAGGTTTTCCGGTATCTTTGGTTGAAGCACAGGCTGCTGGTCTGTCGTGTGTTATCTCCGATGTAATATCACGAGAGGTTGATATGACCGGACTGGTTAGGTTTGTTTCGTTGACAGAATCGCCAGTTGCTTGGGCTGATAGCATAGAAGAAATACCAAAGAAGTGTGGTCGACAGGAACTCAGTACGGATGCTGTGCTGAAGCTAAAAGAGTGCGGGTATGACATTCGAGCATCAGCTGAAATTTTAAGAGGTGTTTTTGTTGGGGGAAATTATGGGCAAGCGACTCAGAATTAATATTGGTACGCTCAACTTTGCCAAGGGTATGGCTATTATACTGATGATAGTTGGACATTCAATTACGGAATTGGTACCTTTGGATCAAGCTCCGATTTTGTGGGGATTATTATCCCCGTTGTTGCCTTTTTTTTATATTATAAGTGGATATCTCTTTACCCCGAAAAAAATTTATGAGACAGTGAAAACGACAGCAAAGGATTTACTGAAACCTTATCTGATTGTAGAAATCGTAAATCTAATTATATATCCGCTTAGATCTCTATGGCAGGGTAAAGGGTATCTTGCCGGTTTGATTAAAATGGGGGCCGGAATTCTGTTTGGGGTCGGAATGGATACTGAGATATTGGGTATATCGGTGGCAAGCGTCGGTCCGGTATGGTTTCTGGTATCCCTATTCTGGGCTTGGAATCTTTTAAACTTGATCATGAAATTGAAATCGTTGTTAGAACAGATTGCGATGATTATACTGGTAGTTGTAGCAGGATATCTGCTTGCCTGGATTAGTTTTTCCTGGTGGAGTCTGAGTTGCGGTCTTATTGGCACCGGATATCTGGCAATTGGATACTATTTAAAAAAATACAAAATTATGGAGAAAAAAGCACCCTTGTGGGCTATCGCGCTATTGGCTGCCGGTGCATTATGGAATACACGATTCTCCAAGATGCTTATGATCAAGAATGTTTACTCACATGGTTTATTTACAATTATCTTGGCCGTATGCTCATGTTATTTTATGCTATGGGCATGTATTTATTTAAGTCATATTGACTTTGTACTTGTGGATGCTATCGAGGAATGTGGTCGCTACTCGTTCTGGATTTTATGTATTCATGCAGTTTTATACACAAGTCTTCCGTGGCATATATTTTTTCGAATTATGCCGAATTCAACTTTTGCTGTTCTAGCGTTACTTGTTTACAATGCTATAGTAATTCTGATTGTCTGTTATTTATTGAAGGAAATACATAGGTGGAAATATATGAAGGAGAAAAAGAAAAATGGAAGAAAAGATAATTAAATTACTTGAAGAGATGACCGGAGAATCAGTGAGCCGCGACACAGATATTCTGTCTGA
The DNA here is from genome assembly GCA_024699575.1 of Acetatifactor sp. GTDB lineage: Bacteria > Bacillota > Clostridia > Lachnospirales > Lachnospiraceae > Acetatifactor. The sequence goes on from JAILPF010000593.1 coordinate 16,409, forward strand.
TCTTGGTCTGTCGTCGCTGGAAATTATGTCTCTTATTTCAGATTTAGAGGAAGAGTTTGACGTAAAAATTAAGGCAAAAGCAATGAAAAAGGTTGAAACCATAGGCGATTTAGTTGACCTGATAACGGAACTTAAGGAAGGCTGATATGGATATAGATTTTGTGGTCACCTGGGTGGATGGAGCTGATCCTGAGTGGCTGAAGCAAAAAAGGGAATATCAGGTAAATCAGGATACTCAGATGTCACTTGAGGAAGAAGCGAAGCAGTTTCGGGAATGGGATACCATACGATACTGGTTTCGCGCGGTGGAAAAAAATGCTCCTTGGGTCCGTACCATTCATTTTGTCACCTGGGGACATCTTCCGGGATGGATTAATAAAGATAATCCGAAGCTTAATATTGTGCGTCATGATGAGTTTATCCCATCAGAATATCTGCCGGTTTTTAACAGTAACCCGATTGAAATCAACATGCATCGTATTCCTGGCCTTGCTGAGCATTTTGTATATTTTAATGATGATTTTTTACTTAATGCTCCTGTGAAACCAGAGGATTTCTTTTTAAATGGAGTTCCGCGTGATATGGCCCTTGAGGGTGGCTCTGGAAGCCCAGGAGATGGTTCTGCATATTATCATATTTTAATGAATTGCGTAGCTCTTATAGATAAACACTTTTCCAAGCGGGAAGTCATGCACAAACACCTGTGGAAATGGTTGAGTCCGGTATATGGTTTCGAGAATATCAGAACATTGTGTCTGCTACCGTGGAAACAGTTTGCAGGCTTTAAGAACGAACATCTGTCGGTGGCATATCTTAAGTCTACATTTGAAAAAGTATGGTCTGCTGAACCGCAGGAATTGGAGGCAACCTGCAGATCGCGCTTTAGAAGTCCAAATGATCTGACCCATTTTGTCATGCGTTATTGGCAACTCTGCGAAGGAAACTTCATGCCAAGAAAAACAATCGGAAAGCGGTTGGAAATGGGAAGAGACAGCATTGATGATGTGTTGTCTGCTATAAAAAATAAAAATAATAAGGTAATCTGTTTCAATGATTCAAGCGATCTTTCAGAGAAGGATTTCCCAGATGTAAGAGATTCGCTCAAATCTGCGCTGGAGACACGATACCCTGAAAAATCTTCATTTGAATATTAAGGAGTAAATATGAGTAATTGGCATGATCTATTGTTGAAAGTATATGAACCACACCCTGAGTACATAGGCTTCATGTATCGAAAAGATAATAAAGAATTTGAGGTTACTTATCGGGAATTTCTCAACGATATAGCTCTCTGTGCGGCCAATTTTGAAAAAATGGGACTGATTGGCAAGCACGTGGCTATTTTGGGCGAGAGCAATTATGATTATCTGAGAATATTGTATGGTGCACTAGCCGGAGGCGTTATTGCAGTTCCGTTTGACACAGGGGATGAGGCTGATACTCTTAACGATCTTATAGATAGAATGGATGTGGAGGCAATAATATTAGGAGAACTGGATGGCGATCAGATTGTCCTTACTGAAGATTATGAAGGGATAATTGTTCCTGACCTAGTATACACATTCGATGATCTTATGCAAGGTGAGGTAAACGAAGAAATACGAAATACCTTTGACCGTTTGGGCAGACAGCTTGGTGATGACGATCTGTGCAGTATTTTTCTTACTTCCGGAACTACTGGAAAAAAGAAGGGTGTGATGCTGACTCAGACACAGACAACCTGCTACTGTACGGCTGAATGCGAGAGACTTAAGGAAAAAATTCTCAACCAACCTGAAATGTTCTGGACAAATCCTCTGTTTCACATTACTGGAGTCATGCTAATTTATACTCATATTCTGTACAATGCAAAACTAATTATGGAAGCTGTTCCGAAGAATTTCCTGAGATCGCTTAAGAGTTATAATCCCATCGTGCTTGTTGGCCCGCCGATTTATGTAAAAATGATTCGTAAGAAAGTAGAAAAAGGCATTCCTTTTGAGGAGATAATGCCATCTTCTATCAAGATATATATTAATGCCGGAGCGCCTACAGATCCATTTACAGCAAAGATGCTAAACGACCACAACATTATGATTCACAATGCATTTGGTATGACTGAGACATCAGGAGCAGTCAATCAGGCAGATTTAAAAAATCCTGATTCTATAGGTTTTCCAGCTGCCGGCTCTCTTATGAGAATTGATCCGGAAACAGGTGAGCTTCAAATCTCCGGCGACTTTGTCATGGAAGGATATTATAAGGACCCGGAACTTACAAAAAAATCCTTTACTGAGGACGGCTGGTTTCGCACCGGTGATCTCGGTCGTATTGAAGAGGATGGGCACATTTTTATCACAGGCCGCAATAAGAACCTGCTTATTCTATCGGGTGGAGAGAATGTCGGAGCTGAGGAGATAGAAAAAAGAGCAATGTCCTGCCGTGGAGTGGATGAAGTTATTGCCTTTCAGGAGGATGACATGATCGGCATCGAAATTTATCCTGAAAAAGGGGCAGATATTAATACTATTACGCAAGCTGTTAAAGAAACCAATAAAGGATTGCCCAACTACAAAGCGATTCAGATTGTCCGGTTTCGTGATACTCCGTTTCCTAGAAGTGGGACTGGCAAGATACTGAGAAGGATGTAGACATATTAGAGAAAGATTCCTGAAAGGATTAACTCGAAAGAGTTGGTCCTTTTTTGTTTATAGTAATTTATGAATTTTTATACGAAATATGAATTATAATATATGTAACTATGGAATAACATGAGGAAACTTTGAGCGAAAGGCGATGTTATGCTGAAACGATACTTCTTCCCGGTTGTTGACAAAGAAGTTCAAAAACTGATGGATGAGACCAGTACCAAGAGCATAGAGAATATTTCCATTATAGTAGCCATTTTTGAAGCTGTGACTTTGGCTTTCTTTATTCTGACCAGAAAGAGCATCGGCAGAGAAGAGCTTCTCAGCATTCATAGTGTGCTATTTTGCATTTTTACTTGCCTTGCTGGCTTTTTGGTTTCCAACCTTCTTCTCAAAAAGGGACTTGAAGACCATTGGAAGGTGGTCGTACTTAATACAGTTTATTACCTGCTCATGTCGCTGTGGGCAATGTGGAGTTCGCACAGTACGTATGCAGATGGCGAGCAGATGCTGACATTTTATGCAGTAGAGGTCATGCTTGTCTGTTTTATTGTGTTAAAACCGTGGTTTAGCATGATCCTGGCGATCTTAACCTATA